>DASXWV010000088.1:0-78915 GCA_036503495.1 Gaiellaceae bacterium | reverse complement strand
GCAGCGGCTCGAGCGCGCGGTCGAGCTCGGCGTCGACTGCGTCGGCGGGATCCCGCACTACGAGCCGACGTCCGAGCTCGGGCTGCGCGAGGTGCACCGCGTGTTCGAGCTCGCGCGGCAGCACTCACGCCGGGTCGACGTGCATTGCGACGAGACCGACGACCCGAATTCGCGCTTCCTCGAGGTGATGGCGGACGACACCGTGAAACACGGGCTGACCGGCCGCGTCACCGCCTCGCACTGCACGGCGATGGGCTCGTACGAGCCGTACTACTCGTCGAAGCTGCACGGCTTCCTGCGGCGCGCCGGCATCAACGTCGTTGTCAACCCGTTCGCGAACTCGCTCATCCAGGGGCGGCTCGACGTCTATCCGAAGCGGCGCGGGTTCGCGCAGCTGAAGGAGCTGCTCGCGGCCGGCGTCAACGTCTCGCTGGGGAACGACGTGATCATGGATCCGTGGTACCTGCTCGGCCGCGCCGACATGGTCGAGGCTGCATCGCTCGCGCTGCACTTCACGTACATGAGCGGGCTCGAGGAGATCCCCGAGATGCTGCGCTGCGCGACCGAGCGCGGCGCGCGGACGCTCGGCGTCGAGGACCAGTACGGGATCGAGGAGGGCAAGCCGGCCGACCTCGTCGTCTACGACGCGCCGAGCGCGCTCGAGGTGCTGCGGCTCCATCCGCCGCGGCGGTGGGTGATCCGGCGGGGCCGCGTGGTCGCCGAGACGACGCCGGCGCGGACGACGCTGCTCGGCGAACCGGTGACTTTCACCGTCTAGGGAAGAAAACGGTTCGCCCGCCCGTCCTGTCGTCGGGATGGCGCCGCGTCGTCCGAGCGGCCTCGGGCGACGCGGAGCTATCACGATCCAGGGCGAAGATCCCCCTTCGGGGTGACCAAGGAACGCGGCGGCCCGGCATCTACTTCTGTGCCACCCCACCGCGAAAGGACCCCGATCATGAAGCTGAACGCAACCGCAGCCGCCATGGCAGCCATGCTGCTCACGGCGGCCGCAGCAACCGCCGCCCCACCGGAGGGCAAGGGCAAGAGCCAGGCCGCGGCGAGCTGCAAGGGGAACGTCGCCGTCGTCGTCAGAGGGACGCTCGCCGCGGACGGCGCAGCCGCCCCGTCGACGCTCTCCCTCACCGTCACCGGCGGCAACAACCGCGGCAAGGTCTACGCCAAGGCGGCGCAGCCGACGCCGGTCGCCCTCACCGCGACGACGAAGGTCGTCAAGGGAACCGACGGCGCCAAGGCGAAGGCCGAGTCGCTCAAGTCCGGCGACAAGGTGAACGTGCAGGCGAAAGCGTGCAAGAACGCCGCCGCAGGCTCACCGCTGACGGCGACGCGCGTCACCGTCCTGAGCTCCTAGCCGTCTTCGATCGGCCGCCCTACGGCGAGCGCGTCCCGGAACGCCGGGTCGAGCTCGCCGTAGGAGGCGTCCGGCTGCACGCCGAGCGCATCGAGCGTCTTGCTGAAGAAGCAGCGGGCGGCGGCCGCGAGCACGGCGTCGACGACGTCCTCGTCCGACAGGCCGTGCGCCTTCAGGTCGTCGACGTCCTCCTGCGTGATCGAGGTCGCGTCGGCGACCACCTTCTCCGCGATCGCCATGATCGCGCGGTCGGCGTCGTCGAGGCCGTCCGGCAGCCGGGCCACCGTCTCGAAGTCGTAGAACTGCTCGGCGAGCACCTTCCCGTGCGCGAGCGAGCAGTAGCTCGAGCGCAGCCGCCGCGCGGCAGCGAGCGTCGCCAGCTCGTACCGGCGCAGGTCGGACGACGCCTTGATTGCGCCGTTCAGCTGCTGCCAGGCACGGAAGACGTCCGGCCGGAGGTGGAACGCCCGCTCGAGGTTGGGCGCGTCTCCGGCCGGGACGTCGATGAACGGCATCAGCGCGTCTGCGGGAAGCCGAGGTCGACCTTCGAGGTCGCCGGGTCGGGCCAGCGCGACGTGACCACCTTGCCGCGCGTGTAGAACTCGATCCCCTCGGGGCCGTAGATGTGGCGGTCGCCGAAGAGCGATGCCTTCCAGCCGCCGAACGAGTAGTACGCGACCGGCACCGGGATCGGCACGTTGATGCCGACCATCCCGGCCTGCACGTCGAACTGGAACTGGCGGGCGACGCCGCCGTCGCGCGTGAAGATCGCGGTGCCGTTGCCGTACGGGTTGTCGTTGACGAGCCGAACCGCCTCGTCGTACGTGTCGACGCGCGTGACGCCGAGCACAGGCCCGAAGATCTCGTCCTCGTACGCCTTCATCCCCGGCTTGACGTTGTCGATCAGCGTCGGCTTCAGGAAGAAGCCGTCGGCGGGCGCGCCCTCGCGGCCGTCGACGAGCAGCTCCGCGCCCTCGCCGGGCGCGCCCTCGATGTACGACGCCACCTTGTCACGGTGCTCCTTCGTGACGAGCGGCCCCATCTCCGACGACGGATCCATCCCGTCGCCGACCTTCACCTTCGGGATCCGCTCCTTGATCGCGTCGATCAGCGGCGTCGCCGCGTCGCCGACCGCAACCACCTGCGAGACGGCCATGCAGCGCTCGCCCGCCGAGCCGTACGCCGCCGACACCGCCGCGTCCGCCGCCATGTCGATGTCCGCGTCCGGAAGGACGATCATGTGGTTCTTCGCGCCGCCGAGCGCCTGGCAGCGCTTGCCCTTCGCGGTCGCCGTCTCGTAGACGTACTTCGCGATCGGCGTCGAGCCGACGAACGAGACCGCCGCGATGTCGGGATGGTTCAACACCGCATCGACCGCGACCTTGTCGCCGTGCACGACGTTGAAGACGCCGTCCGGGAGGCCGGCCTCCTTCAGCAGCTCCGCCGTCCACACGGACGCAGACGGATCCTTCTCCGACGGCTTCAGCACGAACGTGTTGCCGGTCGCGAGCGCCGGCGCCCACATCCACATCGGCACCATCGCCGGGAAGTTGAACGGCGTGATGCCGGCGACGACGCCGAGCGGCTGCCGGATCGAGTAGACGTCGATCCCGGTCGACGCCTGCTCGCTGTACTCCGACTTGAGCAGCGTCGGGATGCCGCAGCAGTACTCGATCACCTCGAGCCCGCGCGTCACCTCGCCGATCGCGTCCGAGAGCACCTTGCCGTGCTCGGCGACGAGCAGCTTGGCCATCTCCTCGCGCCGCTCGTGCACGAGCTCGCGGATGCGGAAGAAGAGCTCGGCGCGCTTCGCGAGCGACATCTGCCGCCACTTGAGGAACGCCTCCTTGGCCGCCTGGACGGCCGCATCGACCTCTTCGACGGTCGCGAAGTCGACCTCGCCGGACTGGCGGCCGGTCGCGGGGTTGTAGACGGCGCCGCTGCGGCCGGACGTGCCGGCGACGGCGCGGCCGCCGATCCAGTGGTTGATCTGCTTGAGCGCCTGCTGCGCTGGGGCTTCGAGAGTCTCTGTCATGCGAGTTAGGTTAACGCTGTGACGATCGGCATGGACGAGCTCGGGCTCGCCGCGCGGAACCACGGCTTTCCGCTCGAGCTGCTCCGCGAGCCGATCACGCCGGTCGGGCTGCACTACCTGCTGATCCACTTCGACATCCCCGCGGTCGACGAGGCGGCGTGGCGGCTCGAGGTCGGCGACCGCGCGTTCTCGCTCGCGGAGCTGCGGGCGCGGGAGCGGCGAACGCTGCCCGTCACCTTCGAGTGCGCGGGCAACGGCCGCGCCCTCCTCGGCGGCGACCGCGCGCCGAGCCAGCCCTGGCTGAGCGAGGCCGTCGGCACCGCCGAGTGGACGGGGACGCCGCTCGCGCCGCTGCTCCGGGAGACCGGCCTCGACGGCGCCGCGGAGATCGTCTTCACCGCCGCCGACCGCGGCCGGCAGGGCGGCGTCGAGCACACGTACGAGCGCAGCCTGACCCGCGAGGAGGCGCTCGCAGAGGACGTGCTGCTCGCGTACGAGATGAACGGCGGGCCGCTGCCGCCGCAGCACGGCTATCCGCTGCGGTTGATCGTGCCGGGCTGGTACGGGATGACGAACGTCAAGTGGCTGCTGCGGATCGCCGCAAGCGACACGCCGTTCGGCGGCTGGCAGCAGACGGAGGCGTACCTGATCGACGACGTGCCGGTGACCCGGATCCTGCCCCGCGCGCTGCTGGTCCCGCCCGGGATCCCCGACTTCCTCAGCCGCGAGCGCTACGCCGACCCCGGCCGGCACGAGCTGCGCGGCCGCGCCTGGTCCGGCCGGGGCGAGATCACGCGCGTCGAGGTGAGCGACGACGACGGGACCACCTGGGCCGATGCCGAGCTCGAGGAGCCCCTCGGCCCGCACGCCTGGCGCGGCTGGCGGTTCGACTGGCAGGCGACGCCGGGCGAGCACGTCCTCTGCTGCCGCGCTACCGACTCGGCGGGCAACAAGCAGCCCGACGTCGGCGCCTGGAACCACGGCGGCTACTGCAACAACGCCGTCCAGCGGGTGCGCGTTAAGGTCTGAGCATGGCCACGATCGAGACGAATCCGCAGCTCGGAGCCCAGGTCGTCGAGGACGCCAAACGGTACGTCCTCCACTCCTGGTCGGTGCAGGACGCGCTCAACCCGATCCCCGTCGCGGGCGCCGAGGGGCGCTACTTCTGGGACTACGACGGCAAGCGCTACCTCGACTTCGCCTCGCAGCTCGTGAACGTTTCGATCGGTCATCAACACCCGCGTCTCGTCGCGGCGATCAAGGAGCAGGCGGAGAAGCTCTGCACGATCGGGCCGCCGATGGCGACCGAGCCGCGCTCGACGCTCGCGCGGCTGATCAGCGAGGTGACGCCCGGCGACATCTCGATGACGTTCTTCACGAACGGCGGCGCCGAGGCGAACGAGAACGCGATCAAGCTCGCGCGCTGGTACACCGGCCGGCACAAGGTGATCGCGCGCTACCGCAGCTACCACGGCGCGACGGCGGGCGCGATCACGCTCACCGGCGACCCGCGCCGCTGGCCCGCCGAGCCGGGCATCTCCGGCATCGTGCGGATGTTCGACCCGTACACGTACCGCTGCCCCGCCGGCCATCCCGATCCGTGCCCCGTCTGCAGCGGCGCACCGCATCTCGAGGAGATCCTCCAGTACGAGGGCGCGCACACCGTCGCCGCCGTGATTCTCGAGACGGTGACGGGGACGAACGGGATCATCGTCCCGCCCGACGGCTACCTGCAGTCGATCCGCGAGGTGTGCGACCGGCACGGGATCCTGCTGATCGCCGACGAGGTGATGGCGGGCTTCGGCCGCACGGGCACGTGGTTCGGCGTCGACAACTGGGACGTCGTCCCCGACATCATCACGATGGCGAAGGGGATCAACTCCGGCTATATCCCGCTGGGCGCGATGGCGATCCGCGAGCCGCTCGCCGACTGGGTGCGCGACAAGATGTTCGCCGGCGGGCTCACGTACAGCGGCCACCCGCTCGCGTGCGCGGTCGGCGTCGCGTCGATCGAGGCATTCCGCGAGGAAGGGATCGTCGAGCACGCCGCCGAGCTGGGCGACGTCTTCCGCGAGGCGCTGCACGGCCTCGCGGAGAAACATCCGTCGATCGGCGACGTGCGCGGCCTCGGCTGCTTCTGGGGGCTCGAGCTGGTGCGCAACCGCGAGACGCGCGAGCCGCTCGTGCCGTTCAATGCGGGCGGCGAGGCGGCGGCGCCCGTCGCACGGCTCGTGAAGGCGGCGGCCGAGCGCGGGCTCTACCTGATGACGCACTGGAACGTGATCATGGTGTGCCCGCCGCTGACGATCACGCGCGACGAGCTCGACGAGGGGATCGCGATCCTCGACGACGTCCTCTCGATCGCCGACGAGTACTACAGCGACTGACCCGCAGCTGATCGACTTCGCCGAGGCGCCCGGCCCGTTCATGGAGCGGGCGCCGGGGCGGCGGCTGCAGGTCACCGACCGGTACACCGTCACCGCCGACGGCGACACCTGGACGGCGGTCGAACGGCTGCGCCTGCGCGACGACGAGGTCGAAGCTGCGGTCGCCGACGTCGACGCCTTCATGCACGAGGCGGGGACGCCGCGCGCGAGCTGGTGGCTGACCGAGCGCTCGACGCCCGCCGACGTCGAGGAGCGGCTGCTCGCCGCCGGCTGCCGGCGCGACGAGAACGACTACCTGCACGCGGCGATGCTCCTGACGCGCGAGCCGCCGAGCGTCGGCGGCATCGAGGTGCGGCGCGTCGCGACGTCCGGCGAGCTCGCGGAGGCGCGCGCGCTCCATGCCGAGGTCTTCGGCGTCGCGCCGTCCACTGCCGGAGCAGCCGATCCATACTTCGCCGCCTGGATCGACGGCCGGCTCGCGTCGGTCGGGCGCGTGATCTTCACGCGCGTCGGCGGCTACCTGATCGGCGGCGCGACGGCGCCGTGGGCACGCGGCCGCGGCGCGTACCGCGCGGTCGTCCGCGCGCGCTGGGACGAGGCCGTCGCGCGCGGGACGCCGGTGCTCGCGGTCGGCGCCGGCCCGATGTCACGGCCGATCCTCGAGCGGCTCGGCTTCGTCCAGGTCCTGCAGTTCCGTCGGATCGAGTCCGTACGCTCTGACCCATGACCGTCGTCGAAGCCTGCCCCCGCTGCAACAGCGCGATGGAGTGGCGGCACGGCACGTTCCAGTGCCCGACCTGCCGCTTCAAATGGGGATGCTGTGAAGGGGAGACGGGCGAGTGTCGCGAGAGCAGCTCGCAGGACTAGAGGAGTCCGATCTCGACCTCGCGGTGACGCTCGCGTGGCTCGTCCGCGACGAGGTCGGGATCGAGGAGGCCGAGCGGAACGCCGCCACCCGGCGGGCGATGCTCGTCCTCGCAGCCGGCGGCGACCCGCACCGCGACCTCGAGCCGGGCGACGTCGCGGCCGAGCGGCTCGCAGCCGAGCTCGACGCTCCGGCCCGTCGCACGGCCCTGGCGGCCGCGCTCGCGGCACTCGACACGAGCGGCCTGCCGCGGGTCACGGCGGCCGTCGAGCACCTCCGGGCCGACCCGGACGCGGCCTGGCTGGCCCTGGCTCTCGCCCTGTTGGCCGACGAGATTGCCGACTAACCTGGGATCGCCGTAGCGATCTCGACCCCCGATCCGAAGAGACGCGTCACTCTCCCCCGCACCCTGCCCGGAAGCCGCCGGCCCGAGCCGTACTCGCGCGCCGACGCGCCGTACTTCCGCAGCCCCGGCTTCTTCATCCGCATCGGCGGCCTCGGCGCCGTCGTCGCGGTCGCCGTCGGGCTCCTGGCGCTGCGCGCCTGGTCGGTGCAGGTGCTGCACGGGCGCGAGTACACGGCCAAGGCGGCGAGCCAGGCATTCCGGACCGTCGACCTGGTCGGCCCGCGCGGCGCGATCGTCGACGTGCACGGGCACAAGCTCGCGACGACGACCGGAAGGCTCGTCGTCACCGCGGACGTCGCGGCGCTCGGCGCCTTCGACCGCACCGGCTGGCACGCGTCGCCGACCGGGCTGAAGGCGCTGCACGAGCTCTCGAAACTCGCGCACGTGCCCGTGCGGACGCTCGTCGTGCGGATCAAGCGGTCGACGATCCGCTCGCCGTTCGCGCCGGCGGTCGTGCTCGCGCATCCCGCCGCTCCGCTCTGGTCGTATCTGTCCGAGCGGGCGCCACAGTACCGCGGCTTCAGCGCGACCGCGTTCCCCGCACGGAGCTATCCGCAGGGCGCGTTCGGCAGCGAGTTCCTCGGCCTGCTCGGCGAAGTCGACGACCGCATGCTCACGCAGCCGCGCTACGCGAAGGCGAAGGCCGGCCAGGTCGTCGGCGTCTCCGGCGTCGAGGCGTACTACGACCGGCTGCTGAACGGCGGCTTCGACACCCGTCGCGTGCGCGTCGACTCGATGGGGCGCGTCGTCGGGCCCCTGCAGGGCGGCAAGCAGAAGGCGCTGCCGACGCTGCAGCTGACGATCGACGCCCGGCTGCAGCGGGTGGCCGAGCGGGCGCTGCGCGACGGGATGGCGAGCGGCGCCGCCGCCGGCAACCACCCCACGGGCGGGTCGGTCGTCGTCATGAACCCGTGGACCGGCGCGATCCTCGCAATGGCGAGCGCGCCTTCGTACAACCAGATCGCGGCCACGTCGAACGCGAAATACAACGCGCGCCTCTACACCGACCCGCGGAAGCTGCTCGTCAACCGGGCGACCGCCGGCGTCTACCCGACCGGCTCGACGTTCAAGCCGATCATCGCCGAGGCCGCGCTGGCGACGCACCTCATCTCGCCGTCGACACCGCTGCTCTGCAGCGGCTCCTTCAACCTCGGCGGCTACGTCTTCCGGAACGTCGAGGCGGGCGTCTACTCGAGCATGACGCTGCACACGGCGCTCTCCGAGTCGTGCGACACGTGGTTCTACCGGCTCGGCGACCTGTTCTGGGCGCGCGACCCGGCGCGCCGCGGCACGCAGATCCAGCAGTGGGCGCGGCTCTTCGGTCTCGGACGGACACCGGACCTCGACGTCACCGGCGCCGCCCCGGGCCTGATCCCGACGCCGAAGACCTATCGGTATCCGTGGACGGAGGGGCAGACGATCAACCTCTCGATCGGCCAGGGGCAGATCCAGGTGAGCCCGCTGCAGCTCGCCGTCGCGTACTCGGCGCTCGTCAACGGCGGCACGGTCGTCCGGCCGCACGTCGGCGGCGCGATCGTGCGCGGCGCGGCGGTCGAGCCGCTCCGCTTCAAGCCGGTGCGGAGGCTGCACCTCGTCGACACGTGGGCGATCAAGCAGGGCCTCTACGAGGCCGCCCATTACGGAACGTCGGCTGCGCTCTTCGCGCACTACCCGATCCCGGTCGCGGGCAAGACCGGCACGGCGGAGGCGCCGCCGTACGACGACCACTCGTGGTACGCGTCGTGGGCGCCGTACCGGCATCCGAAGATCGTCGTCGTGGCGATGATCGAGCACGGCGGCTTCGGCGCGCAGGCCGCGGCACCGGCGGCGAAGGAGATCTACGACGCCTACTTCCACGTGAAGCCCGCATCGCCATCTGGGTAAGACTTCGCGGGCAACACTGCGGATCAGGCTTCGAAATCGCGTTTCGCGGAGAGGTCCCGCGGCGGGACGTTCCCGTGGGGCCGCAGCCCGGGGGCGTCCCACCTTCTTTTCGCGCTGCGACGGTCCGGCGGCGAACCGGCGTCTTTTCATGCAGAAGGCCGGTTCCGTCCACGGATCTGCGGTCCGGAATCGGCCCTGCGTCCTGGCTCACGCCGCGAATACCCGCCGTTCGGCCGGTACGCGGCGGGAGCCATCGGCGTACCGTCGTGGCGCGGGGGCGTCCGGGCGGGCCGCAGTCTCGGGCGTCCTCGCACTGCTGGGTTTGGCTTTTGTAGAGGGGGAACCCCTTTTTTACTGCGGTTGCGCGGGGGGCGGGTCCCCTGGGCCGCAGCAGGGACCGTCCCCCACCTTCCCCGCCGTCCGGCCGTGGACACCCCCATCGCATCGCGATATTGTCGGCCGGTTGTCATCGACCGAAAGGACGGACAGGGATGCCGGAGATCATCGAACTCGTCGACCGCGCGTCGCGCGACCCCGAGTTCCTGCAGCGGCTGCAGCAGGATCCGTACGGGACCGCGGAAGCAGAGGGAGTCGCCGTCTCGCATGAGGAGCTCCAGAAGCTGCTCGGCCTCGAGAACGCATCGCAGGAAGAGGTCGCCGAGGCGCTGCAGGCGCGGCTCTCGTTCGCGAGCAAGGGCGACCCGGCGCCGTCGCCGTGGGGACCGGCTCAGGCCGGCTCGCTCGGGCTGCCGACGAGCTGACCCTCAGGCGGCCGCGACGCGCAGCCGGAGCGACTGCCAGAGACTCGTCAAGAGGAGCGTCACCAGGAGAATCGCGAGCGCCCAGCCCAGGGCGAGCGCGACGACGCTGGGCAGCACGCGGGCAACCGCGTGCTGCACGACGCGGTGATACCCGAACAGCACGAGCAGCGCCGCGACGGCGGCGTAGAGCACGGCGCCGATCCCGTAGGCGGTGAAGATGCGGACGAGCCGCGCGTCGGACGTCGTCGGCGGCCGCCGCCAGATCCTCGTCCCGAGGAACGCGAGCGCTCTGGCGCGCAGATTCGGGATGTCGAGCCAGTCTGAGAGGACGTAGTACCCGTCGAGCTCGTACAGCGGATTCAGGTTCATCGCGGCCATCACGTAGCCGAGCGTGGCGAACGAGAGGAGAAACGAGCGCGCGGCGCCTCCGGTGAACGGCAGGATGCAGCCCGCGGCACCTCCGAGCAGGACGTTCACGTACGGTCCCGCGGCCGCCACCGCCATCCGCCGCCACTTGTTCTCGAGCCACATGTCGCTCGTGTCGACGAACGCCACCGGCGTGAAGAGGTACCAGCCGACGCCGACCGCGTGAACCTCGCGGCCGAAATGCTTCGTCGTCAGCGCATGGCCGAACTCGTGCAACAGGATCTGCAGCTCCATCCCGGCGAGAAGCGCGACGACGAGGCCGGTCGCGCTCGACGATCCGGTGCGCCCGGTCGCGAACGCCGATATGACGAGTGCTGCGCCGACGACGGCGAGAGCGGCGAGCGCGAGCTGGGCCGGCCGACGGTAGAGAAAGCGGACGCCGAAGCGATAGAGAGCGTCGAGCGCACGATCGGGGTCGGGAACCGCGAACGTCCGCCGTACCCACGGTTCCGCGCGGACCAGCGCGCGCTGGAGAGGGTTCAAGTGCGCGAGCTCACGCGCGATGCGGGGGTCGACGTCGGGGACGTCGACGAATCCGGCGACGTGCAGCTGCGTGATCGTCTGCAGCACGACGTCGACGCCGAAGCGCTGGTAGCGCTCGAAGTACGCGAGCGAGAGATCGCGGACGGTGCGCTCGCCGTCCATCAGGTTCCACAGGAACAGGCCGGCCTCCGACAGCCGCAGATAGTGGAAACGGCGGGTGTCCTTCAGGACGTAGACGCCGTCGGCGCTCGGCGCAGGGACGATCTCCACCTCCGCACGACGCCGAGGCCGCGCGCGCTGGCGCGCCAGAAGGAAGAGATAGCGCGCGCGATCGGCGTGGCGACGGAGGACGAGCTCGAAATCCTGACGTGAGAGACGGAGTGCTTCCACCGGCTCGCGCGCACGGACGGTCGCGGTACGCGGGCCCGCACTGACGAGCGACTGCTCCCCGAACGCGTCGCCCGCGCCGAGCTCCGCGACCGGGTACTCGGAGCCGTCGTCGCGGACTCCGAGGACGTCGACGGCCCCGCTCCGCAGCACGTAGAACGCGTCGCCGGGCTCGCCGAAACGGACGATGTCCTCGCCTGCTGCGTACGTGACCGGGGCCATGCGCAGGGCCAGCCACCGCAGGAGCTCGGGCGGCTGTCCTGCGAACGGCGACGTCTCGCCGAGAAAGTTCGAGGCCTGCCGCACCGCGAGCTCCTCGGCGAGCCCGCTCAGGAGCGAGGGGTGCGACGCCACGAGTGCGTCGAACGTCTCGCGGTCGAGCGACCGCAGGGCGACGTCCTCCGTGGCGACGACGGTCGCGCGCCGTTTCCCGCCGAGCAGCAGCGCCATCTCGCCGAAGCCGTCGCCGGGCTCGAGGTGCGCGAGGCGAATCGGCGTCCCGCGCGGACCGTCGGCAAGGATGTCGACCGCCCCCTCCTCGATCAGGTAGTAGCGGTCGCCCTCGTCGCCCTCGCGCACGATCTGTGTTCCGGCGGGATGGCGCTCGTGGAGGAACGACGACTCGACCGAGCGCCGCGCGTCGGCCGGCAGGGCGTCGAAGAGCGCGCCGTGCACCGACGTGAGCGGGTCCTTCGTCATGCGATTCACCCCCGCGCGAGTATACGCGGGGCTAGAGATGCCGTTGCTCGCGCAGCCAGCCCTCCCACGGCGCCGGGTCGGCGACGACCTGCTCGGCAAGCACCGTCAGCGCGGCGGAGACATCTGCGACGCCGCGGACGGCGACCCTGTGGCCGGTGGCCGTCGGCACGATCGAGACGGCCGCGACGGCGCACGCCGTCTGCTCGCTGAGCCAGGCCGCGCCCCGAGGCACCCGCAGCTCCCGGGCGCCGATGCGGAGCCCGACCGATCGGGAGCCGGGCGGCAGGAAATAGGGATCGACCAGGACGACGACCGCACTCCCGCGCGCCAGCTCGTCGCGGACGCGTCTGACGCCGCCGTCGATCGCGGCGAGCGCTCCGGGCGGCAGCACGCCGGCGCGTTCGAGCTCGTGCACACGCTCGGTCGGCAGGACGAGGCTCGGGTCGAGGCGCCGATCGACGAGAAACGAGACACGGCCGAGTCGCCGCGCGAGCACGAGCGGGAGCAGGCTCGAGTACGGCCCGTAATGGAGGCCGAGCAGCAAGCCGCCCGGTTCGCCGTCGACGGCGATGTCGCCGATCACGTGCCGGAGGCGGTCAGGGTCGGCCTCGAGGACGAGTGTCTCGTGAAGCCGTCGCTCGCGCGCGAGCAGGACGCTGCGGCGCGCGGCCGCCGAGGCGTGCAGGTCGTCGAGCCCGAGCCATGCGCCGAGCCTCTGCTCGGCGCGCGCGAGCGCGGGAAGCTCGACGACCGGATCGAACGGCTTTGCAAGAACTGCGAGCCGCGCCGCCTCGTAGCCTGCTGTCGCTACGTCTGCCTCACGACATCGACGACGAGGTGCTTCATCAGCGGCTGGTCGCTCTGGGCGCTGATGTCGCTGATCGGGCAGAGCACGTTCAGCTCCGGCATGTAGCCGGCCGCCGAGCCGCGCGGGATCCCGTACGCGACGGCGTGGTAGCCGTGGACGGTCCGGGTGCTGCCGTCGCGCGCGTGACTCGTGATGTCGACGAGGTCGAGCTCGGCGAGGCCTCGGTCGCGCATGTCGTCCGCGTTCATGAAGACGAGCGTGCGGAGCCCCTTGACGCCGCGGTAGCGGTCGTCGTTCGAGTAGATGCTCGTGTTGAACTGGTCGTGCGAGCGCATCGTCCCGAGCACGAGCCGACCCTCGGCGGCGACGACGACGTCGGGAAGCGGCGCCGTGGAGAAATCGGCGCGGCCGGAGTCGGTGAGGAAGACGAGCTCCCGCGCCGGCTGGTGGATGCGGAAGCCGAGCGGCCGCCGCACGCGCCGGTTGTAGTCCTCGAGGCCGTCGATCACCTTCGCCATCGTCTCGCGGATCCGGTCGTAGTCGTCGACCCACTCCTGCCACGGCACACGGCTGTCCGGCAGCGACGCCTGCGCGAGCCCGGCGACGATCGCCGGCTCGGAGCGCAAGTGCGGCGACGCCGGCTCCTTCATGCCGATCGACATGTGCACCATCGCCATCGAGTCCTCGACCGTCGTTCCCTGCAGGCCGCTGCGCTGGACGTCCTTCTCCGTGCGGCCGAGGCACGGCAGGATGAGCGCGCGCCTGCCGTGGACGACGTGGCTCCGGTTGAGCTTCGTGCTCACCTGCACGGTCAGCTCGCAGCGACGCAGCGCTTCGAAGGTGTACGCCGTGTCGGGCGCAGAGAGAGCGAAGTTGCCGCCCATCGCGAAGAACACCTTGACGTCGCCGCGGTGCATCGCCTCGACCGTCTGCACGGTGTCGTAGCCGTGCTCGCGTGGAGGATCGATGCCGCACACCTCGGCGAGCCGGTCGAGGAACTGCGGCTTCGGCCGGTGGTCGATCCCGCACGTGCGGTTGCCCTGCACGTTGCTGTGCCCGCGGATCGGGCACGGCCCGGCCCCCTCGCGGCCGATGTTCCCGCGCAGGAGCAGGACGTTGACGATCTCGCGGATCGTGTCGACCGCGTGCTCGTGCTGCGTGACGCCGAGGCACCAACTGAGGATCGTGCGGTTCGAGCGCAGATAGACGTCGGCGACCTTCCGGATCGTCGCCTCGTCCACGCCGGACTGCCGCTCGAGCTCACTCCACGGCGTGGACACGCAGAGCTGCCGGTACGCGGCGAAGCCGCTTGTGTACCGGTCGAGAAACTCGCGGTCGATCGCGCGCGGATCGCTCTCGGCGGCCTCGAGTACGGCCTTTGCGACGCCGCGCATGAGCGCGAGGTCGCCCGCGATGCGCGGCTGCACGTCGAGCGTGCTCGTCGGCGTCGCGCGGCGTGACGCCATCGCGAGCACTTCGTGCGGGACGATCGTGCGCCGCGCCGCCGCTTCGACGAGTGGGTTGACGTGCACGATCTCCGCGCCCCGCTTCCGCGCGTCCACGAGCGCGGTCAGCATCCGCGGCGTGTTCGACGCCGCGTTGACGCCGATCAGGAAGATCGCCTCCGCTTCCTCCCAGTCCTCGAGGTCGACCGTTCCCTTGCCCGTGCCGAGCGACGCCGTGAGCGCGCGTCCGCTCGCCTCGTGGCACATGTTGGAGCAGTCGGGAAGGTTGTTCGTCCCGAGCTCGCGCACCCACAGCTGGTAGAGGAAGGTGCCCTCGTTGCCGAGGCGGCCGGACGTGTAGAACGACGCCCGGTGCGGGCTGTCGAGCGCGCGCAGCGCTTCGGCGACGAGCGCGAACGCGTCGTCCCAGGCGATCGGGACGTAGCGGTCGGTCGCCACGTCGTAGACCATCGGCTCGGTCAGGCGCCCGGCGTCCTCGAGCGCGAAGTCGCTCCAGCCCGCAAGCTCGGTGACGCTGTGGGCGGCGAAGAAGTCGCGGTCGGCCCGCTTGCGCGTCAGCTCCCACGCGACGTGCTTGATCCCGTTCTCGCAGATGTCGAGGCGAAGGCTGCCGGTGACGTCGTCCGGCCACGCGCAGCCGGGGCAGTCGAAGCCGCCGTCCTCGTGGTTCATCTTGAGGAGCGCGCGCGGCGCCTCGATCGGCTCGCGTGCCTTTGCAATGACGCGGCCGGCGCTCCGCGCCGCGCCCCAGCCCGCGGACGGGTGCTCGTAGTCCTTACGGGCAACGCGCCCGTTCTCGGCCGGACCGCGGCCGAGCGCACGCTCGCCGGGAGCGCCGCCGAGCATCCGGGTCTCGTGCGATGACGTCGTCTCGTCCGTGCGCAGACGTTACTCCGCTATCCGTGCGAGATGGAAGAGGTCTACGCTCGCACAGGTGATCGTCGCGCACGGGATCGGCCGCATCCGCGACCTGCCGATCCCCGGCTTCTTCTTCCTGTACGGCGGCGGCGCGGTCGTGCTGCTCTCGTTCGCCGCGCTCGGCGCGCTGTGGCTCGACCCAGTGCTCGAGCGGCAAGCGCGCGGTGTCGCACTCCGGCGCCTGCCTGCCCTTGCGCTCGCACGCGTCCTGCGTGCTGTAACCGGCGCCCTCCTCGTGCTCGTCGTCGCCGCCTCGTTCGTCGGCACACGGGACGGCGACCGGAACCTCGCGCCGATCGCCGTCTGGATCGTCTTCTGGCTCGCGCTCGTACCGGTGACGCTGCTGCTCGGAAACGTCTGGGCAGCGCTGAGCCCGTTCCGCCTGCTCCGCGGCCGCGCGCGGCGTCCGTATCCGGCGCGGCTCGGCCGCTGGCCGGCGGCGGCGCTCCTCTTCGCGTTCGTGACGCTCGAGCTCGTCTACCCCGAGCCGTCCGATCCGCGGGCGCTCGGCGCGGCGATCTGCGCATATGTCTTCATGACGGTCGCCGGCATCGCCGTGTTCGGCGCGACGGCCTGGCTGCCGAACGGCGAGGCGTTCGAGGTGTACTTCGGCCTGTTCGCGCGGCTCGCGCCGTGCACGCTACGGGGAGGCCGCGTCGTCGTGCGGCCCCCGCTCGCGGGTCTCGCGGCGTTCCGCGCCGGCCCCGGCGACATCGCGTTCGTCTCGGTCATGCTCGGCGGCGTCGTCTTCGACGCGCTCACGCGGACGACGTGGTGGACGCACGTCCGGCTGACGACGCTGACCTCGCACGCGGCACGCGTCCCCGCCGAGCTCGCCTTCCTCGCCGGTGTCGTCGCGGCGGTGGCGGGTGCATACCTGCTCGCGATCCGTTTTGCCGAGCGGCTCTCCGGCGGGCGGGGCCTCGCACCGCTCTTCCTCGGCAGCCTCGTCCCGATCGCGCTCGCGTACTCGATCGCGCACTACTTCACGCTGCTCGTCGGGCAGGGCCGGCTGATCGTCCCGATCTCGTCCGACCCGCTCAACCGCGGCTGGGATCTCTTCGGCGGTGCGGATTACACGGCGAACCTGACGCCGCTCGGCGCGCACGCAGTCTGGTACGTGCAGGTGGCGGCGCTCGTCACCGGCCACGTCCTCGGCCTCGTCGTCGCGCACGACCGTTCTGTCTCGCTCTTCGAGGGCGCGGCGGCGCTGCGGAGCCAGTATGCGATGCTCGCGCTGATGGTCGTCTTCACGGTCGGCGGGCTCTTCTTGCTCTCGCAGCCGTGATCACGCTCGTCGCGCACTGCGGAGCGAACTGGAAGTACTGCGACGGCGGCTCGGTCGCCGGCGGCGTCCTCCTCCTCTGGCTCGTCCGCCGGTCGGTGAAGCGGGCCGAGCGGAAGGCGCGCGAGCGCCGGGCCGAGCGGATCGCCGCGCGGACGCTCGGCCAGCTCGTCGAGAAGCATCGCGATCCGCCGCCTTCGGACGATCAGCCCCTTTTGTAACAGCGCGCACAGTGGTAGGTTCGGAGCGCGACCGAGGGAGAGGGCATGGCCGTGTCGGGTGAATCGAGAGCGCCGCTCGCCAGGCTGAGGCCGGACGCCTGGTACGCGAAGATCGCCCTGCACAAGGTGCCCTCGACGTACCTGCTCGGGGCGTTCTTCGTCTCGTATCTCATCCTCGCGATCGCCTGGCTCGAAGGCTCACCTGCCTGGCTGGCGTTCGGGCTCGCCCTGATCCCCTGGGGGATCGTGATGTTCGTCGAGATCGAGTGGACCTACAAGCACTACGGCTGGCTCGCGCTGTTCTTCCTGATGGCGTTCGTCCAGACGATCCACTACAGCGAGCACTGCATCGAGATGGTGCAGTACCACCTCTTCCACAACCCGCTCAAGGACTCGCTCGCGATCTTCAGCAACCTCAACGTCGAGGGCGTGCACTTCGGCGGCGACTCCTTCCTGACGATCGGGACGCTGTTGCTGCTGACGAAGTTCCCGCGCAACTACTGGCTCTGGCTGGCAATCCCGTTCCAGCTCGCCCATCAGGCCGAGCACAACTTCCTCTTCTTCACCTACGCGTTCGAGGGCGCGCCTGCGGGCGGCCCCGGGATCCTCGGTCAGGGCGGCATCGCGTGGGGCGGGATCCATCTCGTCCGCACCGATCTGCACTGGGTCTACAACACGCTCTACACGATTCCGTTCGTGCTGGCGCTGCTGTGGCAGCTCAAGCAGACCTACGACGAGGCGCTCGAGGAGGCGTTCCCCGAGGCGCCGCACGCCGAGCTGCTGCGCGCGAGCCGGCATCTCGCGACGTTCCGCTACTCACCGGGCGAAACGGTCCTCGCCCCGGGTGACGACGCCGATCGCCTCTACATCATCACCGAGGGGATGGCGCTCGTGACGACGCACGATGCCGACGGCAACGAGGTCGAGGTCGCGACGTTGCACCGCGGCCAGTACTTCGGCGAGATCGCGCTCCTCGTGCCGGACGCGCAGCACACGAAGACGATCAGGGCGAAGAGCGACCTCCAGGTGCTGGCGATGGACGAGGAGACGTTCCGCCACCTGACGACCGTGTCGCAGGTCACGCAGGCCGAGCTGCGCGAGGTCGCGAGGGAGCGGATGACCGGCCCCGACACCCCACCCGCGACGGCGCCGGGCTAGAGGAGCGCGCATGCTGCACATCTTCATCCTCTTCGGCTCGATCACCGGCAAGAGCTCGGTGATCGACAAGCCGTTCAGCTACTCGCACCACCAGCGGGTGACCGGCCTGATCTTCGACGGGCTGATCATCCTCGCGCTCGTCACCTGGGCCCTCGTCGTCTGGTACCGGAACTTCGGGCCGGGTGCGCGGCGGCGGGCCGCCGCCGCCGGCACCTCGTAGCTCCGAAGCTTCTTAGACCGCGCTGATCGGCTCACGCGCTCCGACCGTCGAGCGAGAGCGCGCGAAGAGCATCACCGACGTCACCGCGAGCCAGAGCAGCCAGACGAGCATCGTGAAGAAGAAGAGCGAGAAGATCGCCGCGATACCGGCGACGACGCCGAACCAGCCGACCCAGCGCGGCAGCAGGCCGAAGCCGAAGATCGCGAGCGAGACGGCGAAGATCAGCGACGCCATCGCGACGCCGGCGCCTGCGAGCACCATGTAGGAGGCGTCGCCGGCGGCGTGGATAACGCCGCCGTAGACCTGGTGCTGGTAGGTGTCGTCACTCATCGTCTTGATGCCGTCGGCGATGCCGATCAGGCAGACGCCGGCCGCAACGAACGCGGTGCCGCCGATCGTGACGATCGTCGACAGGAAGGAACCGCCGGTCGTGTCCGCCTGCTCGGCGACTGCGATCCGCTCGCGGACGCCGGCGACGAACCAGATCAGGCAGAGCAGGCCGAGCCCCACGAGGACCCAGCCGATGCTGACGTGCGAGCGGTTGCTCCCGCTCGAGTACCAGGCGGTCATCTTCGCCGACGACGAATCGGACGGGCCGTCGAACAGGAACATCGCACCGACGACGACGAGCACGGTGAAGGCGATTCCGCCCAGGCTCGACCACGAACGCAGACGTGCTGCCACAAACCCCTCCTCGAGATAGCCGCCCGCGCTGTGCGGGCCGGGACAGACGGACTGCCATAGCGAACAACATCGTGATCCGTTTGTCTAGGGCCGCGCTCACCGTCGGCGAATCAGGCGGAACAGCTCGTGGACGCCACGGGCGACGAGAGAGGCCGCCGAATCGTCATCCTTCGGCGGCATCAAGCTGCTCACGCCGAGTGATTCGTACGTATCGCACCTGGTGTTCCCCCCGCGGCGTAAACGGCCGAGATCGGCGCGCTCTCCCACGCGTCCAGCGCTACGTTCGGATTCGGGAACGCGGTGAAATCGAACGCGTCTCTGAACTTTCCGGCCGCGGTCAGCGCACCACGTGCCGGCACCAGTGACCAGAGGCGCTCGTAGACCTCCCGCGCCTCGTCGCGCGAGAGCTCGATTGCGGTGCCGTCGGCGAGCCCGCTCGCTGGAAACGAAAAAAGCCCCGTTTCCGGGGCTTCCTGAGGAGGAGCGGATGATGGGACTCGAACCCACGACCTTCTGCATGGCAAGCAGACGCTCTAGCCAACTGAGCTACATCCGCGCGCGGCGCCCAGTATAGCCGCCTGCCTACGCGGCCTCAGGCCGCCGCGTCGTCGGCCCGCGCCCGCAGCAGCCGCTGCTGCCAGTACGCGATCGCGAGCCTGTTCGCGTCGAGCAGCCCCTGCGCAGCGGCGTCCTGCTCGAGCCGCCGCCGCTGCGTGACGAGGTTGTCGAGGATCGCGCGGATCGCCCCCTCGGTCGCGTTCATCGGTTCATCGCTCGCCGCGCCAGAAGAGAGCGGCGAGCGCACCGGCATAGGCCGCGATCGCCGCGCCCGTCGTCAGACCGAGCAGCCGCCGTCGTTGTGCCATGTGGTACTTGTGCCTCGACGGGCCCCTCCTGCGCCACCCCCGAGCGGGCGGTCCGGAGGCTAGGACGCGTCGAGCGCCTCGTTGACGAGCCGGTCGGCGAGCTCGTTGTGCTCGCGCCGCACGGCGCGGTAGCTGACCGAGACGAATTGCCCCTCGAGCCGTCCGGCGCGCAGCGACAGCTCGCGGAGGGCCTCGTTCTTGACGCGGTACTCGCCGGTCATCTGCTTGACCATCAGCTCGGAGTCGGAGACGACCTCCACCTCGGACACGGCCAGCTCGCGCGCCTTCTCGAGCCCCGCGATCAGCGCGCTGTACTCGGCGACGTTGTTCGTCGCGATCCCGATTCGCTCCCCGTGCGCGGCGAGCACCGTCCCGTCCTCGGCCTCGAGCACGTAGCCGTAGGCCGCCGGGCCGGGATTGCCGCGCGCGCCGCCGTCGGTCGAGAGCTTTGCCTTCACCGCTCGACGTCCACGATCGGATAGAGCTCGTAGGCGACCTCCTCGTACGGGTGCGCCTCGCACAGAGCGCCGACGACGTCGCCCATGATCTCGACGGGAACGACGGTCTCGACGCGCAGCTCCGCGACGCGCTCCTCCCTCCCCACCTCGCCGATCGTCGGCTCGGCGCCTGCGCGCGGCAGGAACGTCCCCGTTCCCGCCGTGTACCACGAGCAGCGCTCGTAGTCGCCGATCCGCCCGGCGCCGGCGCGGAAGACCGCGTCGCGCGTCGCGTCGAGCGCGTCCGCCGGGACGAACCAGACCAGCTTGTGCAGCTTCGAGCCGGGCACCTCGGGAGTATGGCGACGATGACTGTGCAGCCCGGCGACACCGGCCGAGCGGCCGAACTGGGAGCTGCAGCTGCGAAGGTCACGACGCGGCCGTGCGAACGCCGTCTGCGTCGGCGTTCCGGCTCGATCAGCTGGACGCTGCCGACCACCTCCGCGGCGAGGCCGTGCTCCGATTCGAGGAGCACGAGGGGATCGCGGAGTCGGCACGGCTGACGACGAACGGCCTGGACGTGGAGCTCTCCACATCCTCACGTTCGCTAGGAGAGCCGCTTCGTCTTCTTCGTGACGTGCGCGCTCTTCTTCGTCTTCTTCGCGGGGTGCTTCTTGCCGACATGCATCTTCTTCGCGGCCGGCGCCTTCGCCTTGGCCTTGGCCGGGCTCAGGTAGCGGAGCACGCTGTAGACACTGCCCCCTGTCTTGGTGACGGTGATCGCCGACGTCGCCGTCGCCTTCCCGCCTGACGGATCGGTGACCGTGACGGTGATCGTGTAGTTCCCGGTCAAGCCGTAGGCGTGGCTGCTGTTGCACGTGCCCGTCCCGCCGCTCTCGCTGACGCTGCCGGTCGAGGACGTGCCGTCGCCCCAGGCGATCGTGCACGTGTGCGCGTCGGCGGTCCCCGCATCGGTGATCGTCGCCTTGAACGTGTACGTCGTCTTCCACGCGAGGTTCGACCCCGTCGCCGGCGTGTTGATCCGCACCGCCGGCGGGACGTTGGCGACGGTGACGCCGAACGACGTGCCGGCGGATTGGCCGCTGCCGTCGACGACCGTGACGGTGACGTTGTACGGGAACGTGCGGTCATTCACGTAGGCATGTGCAGCGGTCAGGCTGCCCGGCGACACGGCGAGCGTCGTCGTCGTGCCGTCGCCCCAGTTGATCGTCGCGCTGTAGGGGCCGCCGCCGCCGGAGAACGACCCGAGCGCGAACGTCGTGGTCTTGCCCTCGGTCGTCGACTGCGCGGCGGGCGCGGTGATCGACATCGCCGGGTAGAGGACGGTCACGGTCTGCGTGACGGTCGTCTTGTTGCCGGCCGGATCGACGGCGGTGTAGGTGATCGTCGTCGTGCCGCGCGGGAAAAGGTTGCCTGCGGGGACGCCGGTCTTCGTCACGGTTACCGACCCCGAGTTGTCGGCTGCGGCCGGCGATCCGAGCTGAGTATCGCTCACGTAGACCGAAGCCGTGCCCGGCGCGACGCGGACGAGCACGTTCGCCGGCGCCGTCAGCGTCGGCCGCTCGAGGTCGAGGACGGTCACCTTCTGCGTCTTGACGGTCTGGTTGCCGAAGACGTCGACGACGGTCCAGGTGATGAGCGTGACGCCGATCGGGAACAGGTTCCCGGCCGGGACGCCGCTGCGCGTGATCGAGGCGACGGCGACGTTGTCGGTCGCGCTCGCGGTGCCGATCGAGCTGTCGCCGACGAGCGCGGTCGGCTTGCCTGCATCGGCGCCGCGGAGGATGTCGCTCGGGACGGTAAGCGTCGGCGGCGTCGTGTCGAGCGCGTTGATCACCTGCGTGCCGACCTGCGCGCGCGTGTTGTCGAAAGAGGTCGTCCCACTTTGCGCGAGCAGCCCGACACCGCCGTCGACGACATCGCCGTAGTACGAGACGGCGCCGAGCGATGCGCCGTTCAGCAGGACTGTGACCGTGGTGCCGCTCAGCTGCAGCGTGAGCTTCTGGTCGACGCCGGACGCGATCGCCGCCGTGAAGATTTGGTCGACGACCCAGCGGTTGTTGATCCGGTGGCCCACGGTGACCGTCCCCGCGGAGGGATCGATCGCCGCGTACTTGAAGTCGCGGGCCGAGTAGTAGTCGAACGCCAGACCGCCCACGCCGCCGGACGCCTGCAGGACGGTTTCCCACTCGACGTACGCCTCCGGCGTGACGGCCGCGGTCGGCTGGTAGACCGACACGCCGCCGGCAGAGGACGTCGCCGTGCCGACGTAGCGTCCGGAGGCGATGTTCCAGGTCCCGGTCCGGCTGCCGGTGAAGTAGTCGGCGCCTGCGGTGTAGTCGTCCGTCGCCGCGAACGTCGCCTGCGGCGGGAGCACCGCGACGGACAGGTTGTCCCAGAGCCCGCGCGAGTTGTTCGACCCGGCGCCGACGAGGCCGAGGTTGAAGCCGTTTGCGACGCCGTCGACGTAGCGCGGCGCGAGCTGCTGCGAGATCTGGCTCGCTCCGTTGAGGAGGACGGACACGGTGAGCCCGTTGACCACGACCTTCAGGTCGTACCAGACGCTGTCGCGGACGCCGCCCTGCACCACGGCCTGACTGTCGTAGACCCAGCCCTGCGCCGTCCGGTGCCCGAGGACGACCTTGTTCGAGAAGACGTCGATCCCGGCGAACTTGAAGTCGGTCGGCGAGAAGTAGTCGAAGATCAGGAACGCGTTCGCGTTCCAGCCGGACGTCGGCTTCACGACCTGCACCGACGCCCACAGCTCGAAGTACGTCGGGATGTAGCGGTCGGTGTACAGCACCGCGGCTGCGTCGCCGCCGAGCGACGCCGCCTCGACGTCGAGCGCGCCGCCCATGACGCCCCAGACACCGCTGTCGACGGCGAGGCCCTGGAGGGTGCCGTCGTCGAAGTCTGCGTGCCGCAGGACATCGCGGCGCCCGCCGGGGATGTTGCCGGCCTGCGGGTCGCTCGGGCTGCCGGTCTGCTGCTGCCACAGTCCGTGGTCCTTCTGCGTGATCAGGCCGAGCTCGCCGTACGGCTCGCCCGACCGCGCGGTGTCGCCGAGCGGCTGCACGTCGTACGCGCGCGTCGGATCGCTGCCTTGGGCGTGGGCGAGCGCATACAGGAACTCCGGCAGCTGCGGCTCGACCTGGCGGCTGACGGTGGCGATCCCGAACGGCGCGAACGGGACGAGGTAGCTGTTGAACTCGCCGACCCAGTCGATGAGGCGGTCGCCGCCGGTATTCCCGATCAGCACATCGAGTCCGGCGCCGCCGAAGGCGCGGTCCTCGTACGTCGGGTGCGTGTCGGGCGTGTCGTTCGTCCACGTGAGGCTCGAGCTCGGTGTCAGGCAGGCGCCGCTGGCGTCATACGGCGATGTCTGCTCACCCGCGAGCTGGCAGCCGGCGAGGTCGTCGTCGGCGTTCATCAGGTCGTTGCCCCAGCCGCCCCAGAGCGTGTCGTTGCCGGTGCCGCCGACGAGCCAGTCGTTGCCGAGGTCCCCGAAGAGGGCGTCGTTGCCGTCGCTCCGGACCTTGACGCTCTGGATCGTGCAGGAGCCGTTCGGCTGCGTCGCGATGCAACCGGCGGCGGTCGTGCGACCGTCGTTGGCGTCGAAGTTGAGGAAGTACGGGTAGAGCGGGAGCCCGTCGGCGCCGACAATCGACGAGAGCTCGACGTTCGTCGCGGTGCACGTGTGGCCGCCCTGGGCGGTTGCGTTGCAGTGCCAGACCTTGCCGGCCGCGTCGAACACGATCGCGCGGCGCGGGTCGTACTCGTTGTAGAGCAGGAACTCCCCGAGCCGCGACGCGATCCGGGTGTTCGAGAGCCACGGATCGGTGTCCTGGCCGAAGTGGAGGATGTCGCTCGGGTTCCACGGGTGCGTGTAGTCGGTCTCGACGACGCCGATCGCGCACGATTGATCCGGATCCTGCACCTTCGTGCAGTCGTCCGCGTACTGCTGGATGTAGCTCTTGGCGAGCGCCTCGGCGCCGGAGATCGCGTCGTCGCCCGATCCGCCGTGCAGGAAGTCGTCGTCGAGGCCGCCGAAAATGACGTCGTCGAGGTACTGCGCGTCGAAGAGCGGATCCTGCGGCGACTGCGGGTCGACGTTGAACGGCGTCTCGTCGACTTCCTTGAGGAGCGCGCCCGCCGGGAACGTCGTCGCCTGCTGCACCTTGCCCGGCGTCGAGATCGAGCCCTGGATGTTCGCGGCCGTTAGGCCGATCAGCGTCTCGGTGAAGCCGTTCCGGCTGGTGAAGATCCGCCCGTCGTCGCCGAGCACGCCGTCGACGCCTGTACCGCCCGAGATCCAGTCGGCGCCCCAGCCGCCGATCAGGTCGTCGTTGCCGCTCTCTCCGTACAGCCGGTCGTTGCCGCAGCCGCCGTAGACGATGTCGTCGCCGGAGCCGGCGTGCACCTCGTCGGTGCCGCCGACGTCGCCGTTCGCGGGCGTTGCGCCTGCGAGGTTCGATCCGCAGCCCACACCGTTGAAGCCCGGGAAGTGCGACGGCAGGTAGTCGGGGCCGCCCGGCGTGTAGTCGAGCAGCTCGGCCGCGCGCACGAGGACCTCATTGCCGGTGCGCGCGTTCGGGTTGTCGTACGTGTAATGGAGCGTGCCGAGCGGCGTCTTCGCGACGGCGCCTGCGCCGACGCCGGCGGCGACGAGCCGGTAGATGTCGCCGTTGTCGGCGAGGATGACGTCGGCATCGCGCGAGTGCGCCGCATCCGCCGTCGTCGGGAAGTAGTCGCTGTCGCGCGCCATGTCCGCAACGCTGCCGGCGCCGCCCAAGATGAAGTCGGAGCCGTCCGGGCGCTGGTCGCGCCTAGTGAGGCTGTACAGGGTCGAGCTGCCGCCGACGATGTCGTCCTGGCCGAGATTGCCGAAGATCGTGTCGGCGCCGCCGCCGCCCTCGATGTAGTCGTCGCCGTCGGTCGCCGCCTCGAACGACGGATGTAGCGTCAACGCGCCGCTCGGGTCGCTCGGCGGATTCGGCGTCCGGTATGCGTCGACGGGCTGGCCCGCGCAGGTCGTCGCGCCGGCGGTTGCAGGCGTCGCGCCCGTCGATGCGCACGCGCCCTCGATCGAGCCGTCGCCTTGGACGGTGTCGTTGCCGAGCTGGGCGAAGACGACGTCGTTGTCGGCGTTGCCCGCGAGATAGTCCTTGCCGAAGCTGTTCGGGCCGAGATCCGTGTCGGAGACGGCCGTCCCGATCGCCGGCACCGGCGTCGTGCTCGCCTCGATCGCGGCGGTGTGGAAGAGGTTGACGACCTGGTACTCGGCCCAGTCCGGCGCGTGCATTGCGGCCCCTGGGTCGCGGTACGCGAGCGGGTCGCTCATCGGCTCGATGTTGCCGCTCGCGCTCGCGGCGTCTTGCTGGTCGGAGCGTGCATAGATCTTCGCGCCGGTGAGCGCGCGGAAGCGCGGATCGGTGATCGCCGAATCCGGCTGCTGGGTCGGGTCGACGTCGCGTCGGAAGAGCTCGACGGCGTCGCCGAAGATCAGGTCGTCGCCGTTGCCGCCGTCGACGTAGTCGTCGAACTTGCCCGCCGCTGCGCCGTGGCCGGCGCCGCCGATCAGGACGTCTTCGCCGTCGTTGCCGCGGATGACGTCTTCGCCGCCGATGTTCAGATGCCGCGAGAGGACGTCGCGCGGGTCGAGCACGTTGGAGCTAATCAGGTCGCCGCGGCCGCCGAATCCGAACGCGGCCGTCGGTGCGCCGGTCGTCTGCGTGACGCCGGAGTACTGCACGCGTCCGAGGTCGCCGAAGATGACGTCTCTGCCCACGCCGCCGCGGACCCAGTCGCTGCCGAAGCCTCCGAAGACGATCAGCGCCAGGGTCGACACGTGGCCGGTCGAGCCGGCGTCGACGACGTCGTTGTCGTTCGACTGGTCGGCGATCGGCAGCGGATCGTCCGTCGTCGAGCCGCCGGATGTGTTGAGCACGAAGAAGTCGTCCGGCTTCTGACCCGAACCGTCGCCGGCGACGTGGAGGTCGACGGTGACACGGTCGTTGCCGAGCCCGGTGTTCAGCACCGTGGTCGTGCGCATCGTCGTATCGGCGCGGCGGTGCGTGCCGTCGATGAAGACCGTGTCGTTGCCGAAGCCCGTCCAGTAGACGACTCCGTCGTAGAGGTTCCCCGCCGGGTTGTCGACCGTGTACGAGATGCCCGCGGGCGCCAGGCCGGTGACCCAGATCTCCGCGTTCGCCGCGAGGCTCAGCGCCGCGGCATTGGCGGGAACGACATCGGTGATCGTCACATTGAGGTTCGCGGTCGTCGCCTCGTCGCTGATGAAGAGGCGATGGCGGGCGGCGCCGAAGTCGATGTTGAGCGCGCCGCGGACGTCGTCCGTGACGCCCGTCAGGAAGTCGAAGTTGTTCGCGATGACGGCGGCTGCGTCGAGGTCGGCGTTCGAGGACACGTAGACCCGGTCGTTCCCGTTCGGGTGCAGCGGGTCGTGCGGGTCGAGCGCGATGTTCGTCTGCGCGACCGGCAGCGTCGCGACTCCGCCGGCTGCGGCGAAGCCGTTGCTGCCCGGTGACGTGCCCTGGACGCTGAAGATCTCGGCGCCGGAGCCGGTCGAGATGTTGAGCTGCTCGATGCCGTAGTAGTCGATGCCGTCCATCCGCGTCTCGACGGCCGCGGTGCCGCCGTTGAGGCCGGTCGCGTCGACGGCGATCGTGTCGACGCCGAGCCCGCCGTCCTGGCGCCGCAGCGAGCCCTGGAACGTGAGGACGTAGATGTCGAGGTTGTGGCCGGGATACCAGTTGCCGCTCGGATACCGGTCGACCATGACGTCGACGAACGTCTGGATGTAGAGCTGCGTGTTCGGGTCGCTCGTCTGCGCGGACGCGATCGCGAACTGGATCGCCTGCCGCAGCTGCTCGGCGCCGATGTTGTATGGCAGCGGCCGCGTCGTCACTGCGATGTTCAAGCCGTTGGGGCCGAGAGCGTTGAACGAGAGCCTGAACGTCCCGCTGCTCGCGTCGATCGTCAGCACCTGGACCTGGTTGACGGCGTCCGCCGGGTTCGCATAGCCGGCTGCGCGCGTGGAGATCGTCGCCGTCCCCGCAGCGGTGGCGAGACCGCCGCCGAGCTGCTCGCTCAGCTTGACGAGCGGATCGGTCGCCGACAGCCCCGTGATCAGTGGCCGCTGGGCGGTGTCGCTGAGCGCGCCCTGGAACCGGATCACGTAGACGTCGTCGTTCTTCGCGACGACGACGTTGCCGAGGGCCGGCAGGTTGAGAGCGTTCTTGATCAGCGTGTCCAGGGCCGACTGGACGACCGAGGCGTCCGCGTTCCACGCGAGGTCACCGGTCTTCGCGCTCGCGACGACGTCGGTCGTGAACTTCGGCGCGTCGGCGAGCGTCGGCAGGCCGCTGATCGCGAGTGACGTCGACGTCGTCGTGAAGTAGTGATCTTCATGTCCGGCCGCCGAGCCGACGTAGACGCGGTAGCTCAGCGCGCCACCGGCCAGGCCGGTCCACGCGACCGTGATCGCGCCGCCCTCGGAGACGATCGCGGAGATCTCCGACGTCGGCAGGGACTCGCCCGCGGCTGTGATCGCTGCGACCTTGAAGTAGTAGGTGCCCGCGTGCAGGCCGCCGGTGCCCGCCTGCGAGCTCGCGCCGATGTTCGTCGGCGTGATCGGGTACTCGTACTTCAGCGTGTACTTGCCCGAGGTCGCGTCGACGACGAGCTCTTGAATCGTGTTCGGCGTGGTCATGTCGAGACCGGTCAACGACGACGACGTCAGCAGCGCCGATCCGTCCACCGTCCGCGCCGTGTCGACGACGTAGAGCTTGTCGACGACGCCGGCGCCGTTCGTGAGGCGAGTCGGGTCGGTGAGCAGCAGCGCGACCGGCGCTCCGCCCATCGCGCCCTTGAAGTGGATCCGGTAGATCCCGCCGGCCTTCGTCACCTCGACGTTGCCGGCCCCGATCAGGGCGAACGACTCGAGGATCCCCTGCAGCACCGCCGCGCTCGTGTTCGGGTCGCTGACGGTCTTTGTCTCGTTGGCCGCCGCGTTCGCGGGCGGCTTGTTCGTGCCGTCGGGCGACGTCGCGCCGGTGTCCGTGAACGACGTCTGACCGACGAGCGTCGCGAGCAGCGTCTCCGCTCCCGATGCCGTGCCGCGGTAGACGTTGTACGTCGTCGAGCCCGTCGCGCCCGCCACCGGGTACCAGGAGAGGTCGATCGTGCCGCCCGTGTACCCGACGGTCGCGAACGTCTCGGCGGAGGCGACGGTCTGCTTGCCGCCGATCACCGCGGTGACGACGTAGAAGTAGGAGCCTGCGCCGAGCGTCCCGCCCGTCTCCGGCCCCCACGCCGCCGTCAGCCCGGAGACCTGCGGGGCGTACGTGATCGTGTAGCTGCCGCCGGTCGCGTCGACCGTCAGCGTCTGGATCGCATCCACCGGATCGACCCCGGTGCCCTGCTGCGGCGAGCCGTTCGCGAACGTGACCACGTTCGCCTGCGGGCTGTCGCCGCTCACGGTCAGCAGGCTGAGGATCTGGCTGAGCAGCTGATTGTCGTCGTGGACGTTGATGACGTCGGCGCCGGCGCCCGTGTTCACGAACGTGTGGCCGCCGATCCCCTTGACGTCGACGAGGTCGTCGCCGCCGCGCGTGTTGAGGCGCAGCAGCGGCGCATGCATGCCGGGGAGCACGCCGGTGCGCGTGTCGATCGTGACGTGGTTCGCACCGTCGCCGAGCTCGAGCTGAAGATCGGTGACGTTGATGAGGCTGATCCCGCCGGGCTCGTTCGCGCCGACCGGCCCCGTGCACTCCATGCCGTCGACGTCGACGGCGGTGATCGCCTCCGCTCCGGTGTGCCCCGGGCCGCCGATGCAGCGGTTCGGGCCCATGCCGAAGCCGGTGATGCGGAACTGGTTCAGTGCCGTCCGGTTGCCGTTGGCGTCGAGCGGGCCGAAGGCCGTCGAGTCGAAGAAGATCGCGCCCGCGCCGAAGTTCGGCGCGCCGGCCGCGAGATGCGAGTCGTTGTACGACGCCGGGTTGTCGGTGTCGTAGACGTAGACGATGTTCGCCTGCGTCGCTTCGTTCACGAGCAGGTTCGGGTTCGTCAGGAGGAGCGTGTACCTGCTCGGCTTGGCTCCGGTCGGCCCTTCGGGAACCGAGCTGTCGTTCGTGAACGGGCTGAACCACGGCTTGTCGAGCGTCAGCACCCACTGATCCGAGTGACCCTGCACCTGGAGAGCGCCCGTGATGATCCGCGACTTGTTCTTCGCGGAGCCCTCGGTGATCAGGATCGTCTTGCCGACCAGATCCTCGGGGTGCGCCGGCACGCGCGGCAGGAGGCCGCTCGAGTCGGAGTAGAGCTGGGTCGGGCTCGCGCCGTCGTCGCGGAACGTGACCTGGTACTCGGCGCCGTTCGCCGACACGGTCAGGTTCGAAAGCGTCGCGTTGCCGAAGATCCCCGGCAGCGCCTTCAGGGCGTTCTCGATCGTCACGGACGGGGCGTCGAACGGCAGCGGCGCCGTCCAGTTCGTGTTGTCGTACGAGAGCCGGAAGGTCCCGCCCGTCGCATGGACCGCGATCGTCTGGACGCGGAAGCTCGTACCCAGCTCGGCCGTGACGGCGGCAGTCCCGAGCGTGGTGTTCCGGATCGTGATCGTCGCGGCGACGGAGTTGTCGGGCGAGCCCGGAGTCGCGCTCACGACCGCGTCCATCGACGGCGTCAGGTTCCGCTCGCCCGGCAGCATGACGGGCTCGCGCTCGAGCAGCCCGGTGCGGTCCTTGCCCTCGCCGCCGTTGATCTCGAGCGGGCCCTGGATGTTGTTCAGTTGCGCCAGGGTCGGCGCGAAGACCTGCGCGTCCATCCCGTCGACACGGGTGTCGTCGATCGCGCGCACCCAGATGGTCTGCGGCGCGTACCAGTTGCCGCTGGTGAAGGTGACGTCGACGAGCTGCTTCCAGTGCGTGGTGTCGGAAGTCGAGTACGTCGGGCACGAGCTGCCGACGCAGACGACCGTCTGCGGCTTGAACGCGAAGATCCCGCCCGTCTGCGACGTCCGCGTCGGCTGCGCCTGGACGTGGATCGTCACGGTGTCGGTCGGCTTCTTCGCGAGCGAGACGGTGTACGAGTCCTGGTACGGGAGGCCGGCCGAGCTCGCCGTCGACTGCGCGAGACCGAAGTCGCCGTCCGAGTACTCGATCACGTTCGTCGAGCCGTTGCTCTCGATCACGCGCACGCCCGGCCAGCGGTCGTCCGAGATGGTCGCCGTGCCGAGATACGCCCCGTAGCCGGTCGCGCTCGCGACGAGGTCTGCCTTGTGGAAGCCGCGGATGACGCCGTCATCCTTGCCGCTGACGACGACGTCCTGGAACACGCGCCAGTTGGAGCTGTCGAACGTCAGCGTCTGCTTGTCGAACGAGAGCAGCCCGGTGTTGTTGTCGCCGAGGTACACGGTCACGGCTCCGCCCGGATCGGCCGAGAGGCGCACGTGGATCGTGTCGCCGAAGTTGCCGGCCGCAGCAGACGGACACGCGGCATCCGGGAGCGTCGGCGCGGTCGTGGCATCGCTGCACTCGCCGACGTTCGTGCTGCCGCCGGACTCGGAGACGACGACCTCGGGCGAACTCGACGTGTAGATCCGCACCTTCACGTTCGGCACGTGGACGTTCGTGAAGAGCGCGACCTGGAAGGTCGGGTTCAGAGCCGCGTTCGGCTCGACCGCCCACGCGGAGTTCAGCTTGATCGAGTTGGCGTCGATCGTGCCCGGGGTCGAGTCGACGACCCACTGGACGTCGTGGGTCAGGTAGAGGAGCCCGAGCAGCTCGATCCTGTACGTCGAGCTGCCGCCGGTCACGGTTGCCCTGCCGGCGCCGAGGATCGCCTCGACGGCCGCCTTGACGCTCCCGAGCGAGTCGTCGACGGCGTACGAGGCGCTCCCGAAGTGAAGCGTGTGGCCGGTGCCGCTGACGGTGATCGTCTCGACGTAGCTGCCGAGCACCATCCGGATCTGGCCGTTCGCCTCGTCGTCCCCGCCGGTGATCTTGAGCAGCTCGCCGCGGATGCCTTCCGGCAGGTCGGCGGTCGGCGTCGGGAACTTGTCGCCCGTCGTGATCAGCGTCGCGTACTCGTCGCCGGGGACGTTCTGGTTCGTGTCGTAGCTCTGCGTCCCGGCCTGGGCGACGCCGAGGATGGTCGAGCCGGCGCCGGAGACCTTGATCTCCATCTGGATGTCGGCGCTGTTCGAGATCGTCGCGGCGAGGTCGTCGACGGCGAAGAAGACCGTCTTGGGCACCCACCAGTTCGACGATGTGAAGTCGAGGATCCCGCCGACCGGCGTCGACACGCCGCCGGCCACGGTCGTATGGACGGAGCCCGTGCCGCCGCCGAGCTTCGCCGTGGCGTCGAGCGTCACGATCAGAGCCGGGACGTCCTTGCCGGACAGGGCGCCCTTGAAGGTGACCGTCCAGGTCGTCCCGTCCTTCTCGACGTGGACGTTCGCCGCACCGACCGGCGTGCCGTCGATCGAGAGGCCGGCAATCGCGGCTTCGACGGCCGCTGCCGACGAGTTCCAGTTCAACGCCGCGGTCACGCCCGCCTGGCCGGCGAACTGCAGGGTGAAGTTCCCGTTCGCGACCGCGAAGAGCTGGATGAACTGGGTCTCGCTGTTGATGCAGCGGTCGAGAAGACCGGGTACCGGGTCGGTGCCGCACGTCGTCGGTATCGCCTGCGAGTAGGTCGCGTTCGTGACGAGCGCCAGGCCCGACGTCGGCGTGATGTTCACGAAGACGTGCGTGCCCGCTGTCGGCGGCCGGGTCAGGACGACGGTGTACGAGTCCTGCTCCTGCTTCGCACCGTCGAGCGTCGAGCCCGCGCGCTGGACGACGAACGAGGAGCCGTCGCTCTGCGTGACGACGATGCCCGGGGTGTCGTTGTCGGCGACGTTCGCGCCGACGCCGATCACGTCGATCCCGGAGTAGCTCGTGTCGGCGCTCTCGACGCCGTGCGTGACGATGCCGCTGTGGCCGAGGAGGTCGTTCGAGATCACCCCGTTCGCCGGCGTCGGCCCCTGGACGCTCACGAAGTCGGTGCCGAGGCCGCCGTCGATCTCGGTCGTCCACTTCGGGCTCGTCCCGAGGACGAAGAACCGGTCGTTGCCGGCTCCGCCGTCGACGACGAGCGACTCGATGTTGACGAAGTCGACGTTGAGGCCGGCGCCGAAGACGCCGTTCGACGTGAGGACGAAGTCGTCGTTGAACTCGGTGCCGATGACGACGACGGTGTCGAAGCCGTCGCCGCCGTCGATGTGCACGGGCGCGTTGACCGCGTACTGGATCAGGTCCGCGCCGGCGCCGCCGCTGAGGTCGGTGAACTGGCGGTGATCCTCCTGCGAGCCGGCGAGCGCGAACGCCTGGATGAGGAACGTGTCGTTGCCCGCGTCGCCGTACAGGTTCAGCGTGTCGAGGTTGTGGAAGACGATGAAGTTGTCGTCGCCGATGCCACCGTTGATCACCATCGGGGCGCTCGTGCCGTTGCTGAGCCAGCCGACGGTCGTGTCGATGGTCGCGAAGACATCCTCCGGCGCGATTCCGGCCAGCGCAGGCGTGCGGCGCGACTTGTAGAGCTGCCCGATCTGGAAGAAGTCGCTGCCCGCGTCGCCGTTCAGGGTGATCGACGCGCGCGTGTCGTCGACGTAGAACTGGTCGTCGCCGTTGGCGCCGTTGACGACCATCGCCTCGAGGTTCTGGTTGTAGTTGACGCGCTCGACGGGGTCGCCCGACTGCGGCGTCAGCGGCGTCGGGCCGTTGATCAGTGCGACGAACGCGAGGCCGTTGTCGGCGGTCGCCGACCGGAGCAGGAAGACGTCGTTGTACTCGGTGCCGCTGATCGTGAGCGCGTCGGCGCCGTCGCCGTTCGCGCCCGAGTCGAAGACGTTGACGAGTGACGCGGTGCGGCCGCCGATCAGGTTCACCGTGTACGAGTCGCCGCCGCCCTGCCCGTCGAGCGTGACGAGCGAATGGATCCCGTTCGAGCGGAGCGAGCCGCTCGAGCCCGTCATCAGGACGCGCGGCGTTGCACCGAGCGGCCCGGTGAACGTGATGTCGTAGTCGCCGTTGCCCGTGCGGTGGACGAGGACGTTGCCGGCGCCGATGCTCGGCATCTGCTCGAGCGCCGCCCGGACCGCGTCCTCGAGCGCGTTCGTGGAGATCGGGATCGTCGTCTGGACCGCGTGGACGAGCGTCGTCGTCAGCGGGTGCGCCGAGGGGTCGAGCGGCATGACCCCGACGTCGAGGTACTCCGGGTCGGTCGACGTCGCGTAGAGCGTCTCCTGGCCCGAGCCGCTGTTGCCGCGGCTCCGGTAAATCCGGTAGCTCGTCGCGTCGGCGACCACGCCCCAGGTCAGCTGGATGGCGCCGTTGTTGCCGACCGCGATGAACGCCTCGTTCGATGCGAGGCTCTCGTTGCCGCCGACGATCGCAGAGACGCGGTACCAGTAGACGTCGACGCCCTGGAGGTTGCCGCTGTGGTTCGCGTCGAGCGCGAGGTTCAGCGGCTTCACGTCGTAGGTGAAGTTCAGCGTGAACGTCGGCGGGATCGTCGATCCCTGCACGACGAGCGGGTCGACCTGCTCGAGGTGGACGTGCTGCGTCGTGTTGTTGCCGGTGCCGGTGACGACGACGTTCGACGTGAGCAGATCCCACACGCCGGTTGCGCAGCCGGTCGTACCGGCCGTGCAGGTGCCGGCCTTGTCGTTGATGAACGCGACCGTGTAGGTGTTGCCGTCCTTGGAGACCCCGACGTTCGGCGAGCCGTCGGCTGTCTTGCCGATCGTCGAGAGCTTGACGAGCGCGTCCTGGACCGTCTTCGCGGGGGCACCGGGCGCGATCGGACCGGTCGTCTGGCCGCCGAACGAGAGCCGGTAGAAGCCGCCCGTGATGTCGGTGAGGTTGAGCAGCTGGTGCGTGGCGTCGATCCGCGTGATGTCGACGTGGCCGACGACCTGAGTCGGCGTGAACGGAAGGAGCGAGGTCGCGTCGACGTTCAGGTTCGCGGTGTCGCCGTCGCCGCCGCCGAGCCACGAGGTCTCCTCGAAGTTCGACTGGACGCGGAGCTGGTCGCTGCCCGCGCCGCCGACGAGGGTGAGCGGGACGATCAGGGCCGTGATCAGGTCGACGTCGCCGAGCGACTTGTCGAACGTGATCGTGAAGCTGCCGTCGGCGCCCGTGGCGCTGATGTTCGCCGGGTCGCCGACGAGCGTGAACGCCGCCTGCAGGGCCGCCGTCAGGTCGGCGGCGCTGATGCCGAACGGCAGAGCGTTCGTGTGCTGGTAGTGGTACGTCAGCACGAAGTAGCCGTTCAGCCCCGTCGCGTGGTCGATCGTCAGGGTCTGCGTCTCGTTCGTGACGTTCTTCACGCCCGTCACGCCGTTCGCGACCTCGACGAGCTGCGTCAGCCTCGTATCGAGCGCCGCCGTCGAGACGTCGTTCGTCGAGACGACGTGGATGTTGTCGTTGCCGCCGCCGCCGTCGACCGAGACCATCGCGGTCGGCGTGTGGACGAACCGGACGACGTGCTCCTGGCGCACCGGCGGCAGCGTCGGATACGGCGGCAGGTTGTTCGGATCGACCGTGTTCAGGAACGTGTCGCCGCCGCCGACCGTGAAGTTGTCGGCGCCGGTGCCGAGCTTGACGGAGACGGCCTCGATTCCCTCGAACTCGATCCGGTTGTCCACCGGCCCGTTCCCCGAGGTGCCGAGGAAGTCCGCGTTCGTGTTGTAGAGCGTCATCCCGAGGCCGCTCACGAGGCTCACCTCGACGTACCCCGTGCACGCGCCGGCCGCGCAGAGGTGGTCGTCTCCGACCGCGTCGCGCTTCTCCCAGAACGAGGTCAGGAGCCCGGACTTCGGCGTCGGGTTGGCGCTGTCGTCGACGACGAGGGTGTCGACACCGGTGTCGGCGTAGACGCCGCTGCCGTCACGCGGGCTGCCGACGACGACCACCGGGCCGAGGCCGAACGGCGCGTTCAGACCCGGCCGCGCGACGCCGACGATTCCGTCGATCGAGCCGTTGCCGATGGTGACTATGTCGCTGCCGGTACCGCCCTCGACGCGGACCGGGACGGTCGGGTTCGTGCTGCCGACCGTGATCGCGTCGTCGCCGGCGAGGCCCTGCAGGTTGACGAGCAGCTCCTCGGCGTCGACGGCTGGCGCGTGGTAGACGACGTGCATCTGGCGCCCGCTCGAGCCGCATGCGCCGGTCGAGCAGATCTCGCCCTGGTCGCTGCTGCCGATCCGCTGCAGGTAGACGACGTCGTTCCCGGTCGAGCCCTGGACGACGATCTGATTCGAGAGGTTCCAGGCGTCGCCCTGGTCGTCGACGGTCGCCTCGACGCGCGGGCCGCCGTTGTTCCAGTCGTGGAACGTGAAGGTGTCGTTCCCCTTGCCGCCGTCGAGGACGACGCCGGCCGCGTCCGTCTGCCAGACGTCGAACGTGTCGTCGCCGTTGCCGCCGATGATCTTGGAGACGAACCCGACGGTGTTCGAGAAGACCATGTGCTGGTAGAGCGGGACGCCGCTGATGATCGCGCTGCCGGAGACGGTGTCGCCCCAGCCGACGACCAGCTTCCCGTCCTTGAGGAACACGTGGAGCGTCGCGGTCTCGCCCGTGAAGTCGAGCGCGTACGTCGGACCGACGATCTCGACGACGCTCCCCGCCGTCTTGCCGATGTAGGCGTCGCTCGGCGTGTTGCCGGCCTCGATCTTGTCGTCGCCCTTGCCGCCGTCGAGCAGGTCGACGTCGCCGCCGCCCTTCAGATGGTCGTTGCCGTCGCCGCCGAACAGCTGGTCGTTGCCGGCGCCGCCGTCGAGCATCGGGTCGTCCCCGGCGCCGCCGTTCAGGATGTCGTCGCCGGGACCGCCGTTCAACGTGTCGTTCCCGGCATCGCCGAACAGCTTGTCGGCGCCTACCCCGCCCGTGATCGTGTCGTCGCCGTCGCCGCCGTGGATCTCCACGACGATCGAAGCGTCGGTGATTCCCGAGAGGTCGATGACGTCGTCGCCGGCGCCGCCGTTCGCGACGATCTTGTGGATACCGTTGAACTTCTCGTAGAGCAGTGAGTCGGAGCAGTCACGGCCGAACTGGTGATCGTCGGAGCAGATCGAGATCTCGCCCGACGTCCCCGAGACCTTGATGTGCTCGGCGATGTCGCTGAGGTTGCCGTTCAGGCGATTCTTCGCGTTCGGCCCGACGGAGAGCGTGAGCGTGTCCCCGCTCTGCGTCGCGAGGAACGCGGGCCGGACGAAGTCGGAGGCGAACTTGAAGAGGACGAGCCGCGCGAACTCGTAGGTGTACGTGATCGACGTGATGAAGAGGTCGATGGTGACGTAGGCGCGCAGGAAGAGCTCGAGGTCGCCGGCGATGTCGAAGATCGCGAGCGGATTGCCGTGGTTCGCCAGGACGTTGAGCGCCAGCTCGGAGAGCCGGATTTTGCCGTCGTGGTTCAGGTCGGCGAGGTCGAAGTTGATGTTCGCGTCGATGCCGCCCTCGACGCCTGCGCTGAAGATCACGAGGTCGAGCGCCGCGCCGACGGCGATCTCCGCGGACAGCGTCGCCTCGGGCAGGTCGGACCCCCCTTCGCACGGCCGGAGGTCGCAGATGAAGAACCCGTCGAGCAGATCTGCCGCGTTGCCGGAGGAGATCAGCTCCTGGAGCCCGAGCGTGTCGTACCCGACCGAGATGTCGAGGTTCGCGCTGACACCGCCCGAGAACGTGCCGACGAGCGGGCCGATGATCGGCACCTTGATCTTGAAGTAGAAGTTGAAGCTGAGCTCGGGCAGGTTGATGAGGACGAGCGTCACCGGCTTCCCGAGAATCAGGTTGAAGAGGATCGACGGGTCGTCGATCAGCGGGAAGTCGATCGTCTGCCGGTTGCTGACGCCCTTCGTGAACGCGGACGTCGCCGAGCCCGGCTGACCCTGGAACGACGGCTTCGGCAGGTCCTTCGGCAGCTTGTCGGCGAGCGAGCTCAGGTTCGTGAGGCCGCCGAGGCCGCCGCCGCCTGCCAGCCCGCCGCCGAGGCCGCCGATCGGGTTGTCGATGAAGCTCCAGAGCTGCGGGTTGCCGAGCCCCGGGCCGCCGTTGCCGCCGACGAGGATCAGGTCGCCGAAGTTCAGCTTGACGTCGCCTTCGCCCTTCGCCTTGTGGACGAGGTCGACCAGGCGGTAGAGCTCCTGCACGAAGTTCAGGAAGGCGACGATCTTCGGCCCGTCGGTCGGGTCGAAGAGCGTGATCAGGTCCTTGCCGGTGATCGTCTTGCCGGCGAGGTCGGAGAGCAGCGGGATGCGCTTGTTCAGGAAGCCGTCGGGCCCGATCAGCCACTCGAACGGCTTCAGGAAGTCGCCGACCTTGTCGAGGATCGGCGCCGCGAACTTCGAGATGAACGACCCGAGGTCGATCGAGATGTCGGCGAGGATCACCTGCGGCGCATTCAGCGTGAAGGCGCCGTTCGAGCTCCACGAGAACGAGAAGTCGACGAGTAGCGAGGCGTCGATCGACGGCAGGATGCTGCCGAGGTCGGGCCCGAGCGTCGAGAAGTCGACGACGGCTGCGGCGCGGAGCACGGCGCCGCCGGTCATGCCCACGACGAGCACGTCGCTCAGCGCCGACCCGGTCAGCTCGGAGAAGGTCAGCTCGCCGTCGTGGTTGGCGCCGGTGCCCGGGTCCGTGATGTCGAGCGTCCCGCTGAACCCGAGCTTCGTCTGCTCCTCGTTCTGCGGGTTGAACGGCGCGGTCGAGTCGCACTTCGCCGTCACCTGGCCGTCGCCGTTCAGGTCGACGCCGTCCTTCAGGTGGAGCGCGAGGAAGAGCAGGCGGCCGTTGACCTGCGCCGGGTCGAGGGCGCCGCCCGGGCAGCTCGCATTCGAGAACGTCACGGAGACGTTGAGGCTGATCTCCGGCGCGTTGGCCTTGAACGGGTTGTCGGTGACGAAATAGAAGCCGTTCTTGAGGTCGACGCCGAAGCCGAACGCAAGGCTGAAGGCGATCGTGATCTGCGGCGTGAACTTCGCATCCAGGCCGAGGATCGGGATGCCGAGGTCGAACGCGATCTCCGGCGCCGAGAAGTGGTACGTCTTGCCGATCAGGAAGTCGAACTCGGCCTGACACGCGTCGAAGATCGTGGCCGCGGCGCCCCGCGCGGTGCCGTCGCTGCAGCCGCCGCTGCCGCCCGTGTTCTTGAGCAGACGGAAGTTGACGTCGTCGGGGTTCGACGTCGTCGTGCCGTCCGGCTTCTGGAGAACGCCGAGGCTGCCGAACGCGCTCGCGATCACTCCCTTGATCCGGGTGGTGAGCCCGTCGAAGTCGAGGTTGTTCTCGCGGATGAAGTTGGCGAGCGGCTCGAGGAAGTTGCCGCGGAAGCTCTCGATCACGTTCGCGACGGGGTTGTCCTTGAGGAGATCGCCGAGGAACGGCAGCTTGACGCCGAAGATCTCGCCGTTCAGCGCGCCCTGGATGATCTGGAGGACGCCGTCGAGGCCGTCGACCAGCACCGAGGGATCCGAGAGGAGCGCGAACAGGCTCGGGAGATCCGGGTGGAAGCTGTTCCAGTTCGGGAGGATGTAGTCGAACTTGATCCCGCCGAGGCCGCTCGAGACGAGGTCGGCCTTGTTGACGCTGACGACGGCGACGAGGCGGTTGTCGAGACCGAGGCCGCCGGCGCCGGGGCTGCCGTCGAGGAAGTCGATCGGCACCTGGGTGCTCTGCGTGCCGACGAAGATCGGCAGCGTCGCGCAGGCGAAGAGCGGCGTCGTGTGCGTGCTCTTCCACGGCGCTCCGGGCGCGGGCAGACCGGCGCAGTTGGCGGTCCCGTTGAAGGTGACGCTGTCGACGCCGAAGAACTGGCCGATGTTCGTGATGTCGCTGTTGACCGACGAGCCGTCGAAGCCGGCGATCACGAAGCGGCCGTTTCCGTGCGGGTCGAGCAGCGACAGCTCGGCGTGGCCGCCGACGCTCGCCGTGCCGTTCTTGACGAAGAGGCCGAACGGCCCGATCCGCGCCTGGAAGTTGAGGTTCGTGCCGGCGGCGCTGGCGTCGAGGACGAGCTTCGTGCCGTCGGAGCCGGTCTTGACGAAGAAGCTGCGCTGGCTGCCGGTCAGGTTCTCGACGTGCTCCGCGACGAGCGTCGCGACGTTGCCGAGGCTCGAGGCGAACGTGATCGTGTAGTCGCCGACCGTCCCGCCGACGACAACCGCAGAGAGGTTGGTGACCGCGCGCAGCTTCGTCTGCAGGCTGCCGAGGGACTCGTTCCACTGGATCCCGGTCACCGTCTCGCCGGCGTCGTGCTTGCCGTCGCGGTTCGCGTCGAACCAGACGTCGTAGCTCCCGCCCGTCGCGTTGACGTGGAGCTTCTGAACCTCGGACGTCGACGGCGACGCGCCCTGTGTCTGCGTCGTGATCGTCACCGGGCCGCTCGTGTCGAGGCCCAGGCGGAGCTGAAGCGTCCCGCTGACCGTCGCTGCGAGGTTCCCGGAGGCGCTGAGCCCGACGAGGGCGTCGGCGATACCGGCGAGCGGGCCCGGCAGGAAGCTCGCGATGTCCGCGAGGCTGAGGTTGAACGGCAGCGAGACCTGCGCGGAGCCGGTGAGGTCGAGCTTGAAGTTCAGCTGGCCCGTCGTCGCGTCGAACGAGAGGATGTCGGACGAGAGCTTCGACGCGTCGCTCGACAGCAGCGCCGCGCCGGTGATCGTGTAGCCGACGGTGGCATCGCCGGTCACGTTCGTGACGGTGATGCCGGCGTTCGTCAGCGCGGTCTTGACCTGCGCGGCGGTCGCGCCGAACTGGATCGTTCCCGTCGAGTGCGAGCCGTCCGACAGGGCGAACGTGCCGACGTTCGCGAGCGTCACGACCTGGTTTCCGGCGGCGCCGCCGAGCTGGACGGCGGGCAGCCGGTTGAGCGCGTTCGCGAGCAGCGCATTCAGCTTCTGGATCGCACCCGCCGGATTCGAGGCGATCTCGTCGAGCGTCGCACTGATCGACGAGGCGACGTCGAGCAGCTGGCCGAGGCTGCGGTTGACGAGCGGCAGCTTCGTCCCGAGGATCGCGCCGGCCGCCGTCCCGGGCTCGTTCAGGCCGCGGACGAAGTCGACGACGAGCCGCAGCGCATGGATGATCGTCGCGAAGTCGAGGTTCTTGAAGCGGTTGACGAGGTCGTCGAAGTTCGGGCCGTCGAAGTCGACCGAGAGGCAGCTCGTGTCGCTGCTGCTCGCGCAGAGCCCGTTGACCGGGTCGCGCAGCCAGTCGGTGCTCGAGGCCTTGACCTTCAGCGTGACGCTGAGGTCGTCGGCGAGGCCCTGCAGCGCGCCGTCCGGCGCGAGCTTCAGGTCGACGCCGAAGCTGCCGGGCAGCGTGCCGTCGATGAACCCGGTGTTGGGATGCTCCGCGGTTCCGCCGGACGCGGCGTCCCCGGAGTTCCAGAAGAACTTGCCGTCGTTGATCGCGTTGACCAGGACGTCGAGATCGACACGGTTCGCGATCTGGCCGGACTGGCCGGCAAGCGGGTTCTTGAGGCTGATCTGAGCCGCGACCGAGACGAGACGGTCGTTGATCGCGGCGGGTGCAGCGCACGGTGTCGGCGTGCACGGCGGCCCGCGCGCCTGCTGCGTACCGCTGCCCTGGAGCTTGAGCGCGAGGAAGCCGAGGCTCGCGGTTGCACTGACGTTCTGCGCGACGACCTCGGCGATCCCGTCGAGATGGACGTCCTGGAGGAAGAACTTCGACGCGCGCGAGCGATGCGTCTCGCCGAGCGCGGCCGTGAAGCCGAGCTCCGTGATCGCGCCGTTCGGCCCGTCGGCGTCGGTCAGCCGCGGCACGTCGATCGAGAACGCCTCGACGCCCGTCGTCGCGGCGCGGAACATGACGCGGCTGCCGGTCGTCCCGCACGGCGCGCTCGGGTCGACGCTGCCGCGGCAGACGTTCACGTACTTCACCGGGTTGCTGCTCGCGTCGGTCAGTGCGGGCAGGCCGGACGCGGTGATCGCGGCGTCGATCGCCGTCTGCAGCGCCTGGACGAGATCGTTGATCCCGATCCAGGTCGAGGCTGCCTGAACGAGGACGGGGATGCCGTAGCTGATTCCGCCGTGCGTGATGTTGAGCGTGAACTGGATGTCGTCCGGAAGCCCTGACGTCTCCGGTTGCAAACCGTCGTAGACGGTGCGCGTGGGGGTCGTCGCCAGTCCGAGCTCCTGGTACGCGGGGTTCGCGAACTTGAGGTTGATCACGAGCGTGCGCGTGATCGTCAGCGGCGTCGAGTCGGCGTCGAGCGTGTACGTCTGGCCCGGCGTCAGCAGCGTGATCCTCGTGCCGACCGGCGTGTCGACGACGACGGGAGTCGCGAAGTCGAGCTCGAGCGTCTTCGTGGTCGTGATCGTCAGGAACCCGCCGGATGTCAGCCCCACCGTGATCTCGGCGTCGATCCCTGCGTCGGCGAGAACGTTGTTGACGGCGGTCTCGAGCCCGATCGCGAACGCCGCCGGCGTGAGGGCACGCGGCGCAGTCCCGGTCAGGAACACGTCGACGCTCAGCGTGTGGGTGCCGGGCGCCGTCCAGTTGACGGTGAACGTCGTGCCGCTCTTCGTGACGCTGATCGTGCCGATCCCCGAGAGTGCGCCGAGCGCCGCCTGGACGACGGTCGCGTCGGTGTCGAATGCGAGCTGGTCCGTCGTGTTGCTGCCGAAGGTGACGGCGAACTTGCCCTTCGAGCCTACGGCGAAGCTCTGGCTCTCGTTCGTCCCCGAGCCGACCGTTACCGCGACGGGGACGCGGAGCGTGAACGTCTGGTCGCTCGGGGCGACGCCGTAGAGGTGGTTCGGGCCGCTGACGATCGCGTCGACGCCGGTCAGCTTCCAGGCACCGCGGCCGAGCGTGCCGACGACGAGCGTGCCGCCGTCGACGGCGTCGTAGGCGACGTCGAACGCGAATGTCGCCGGCAGGTTCGCGCCGAACCGCGTCCAGGTGCCGCGCGTCGAGTCGAGCGTGATGTAGAGCCCGGACTCGGTGCCGGCGACGACCGCGAGCGAGCCGGCGGTGTGCGAGCCGATCGTCGCGAGGCTGATGATGCGGCTGACGCCGTTCTGGGTCAGGTCGCCGGTGACGTCCTGCCAGTCTGCGGCCGTCGCCATCGTGATGTCGACGACGAACCAGACGTGCGCCTTGTCGGTGACGTAGACCGTCTTCCAGTCGTCCGGCGCGAGCGCGATGTCGATCGGAGCGGCGCCGCCGGCTGCGGTGTAGCTCGCGACCTCGATCGCGGTGCCGCCGGTCTGGGTGCGCAGGTAGAGCCGGCCGTTCGAGTCGCCCCAGAGCAGCACGTTCGGCTGGGCGACGCCGTTGAGGAAGCCGCCGTAGACGAGCGCGCGCGTCGTCGTCGTCAGTGCCACCGACGTCGTCGTCGGCACCTGCGTGAAGGTCTCGCCGCCGTCGAGCGACTCCCAGACGCCGCTGCCGCCGCCGCCGCCGACGACGATCTGGAGACCGGCCGTCGCGCCCGTCGTCGCAGCCGGGTTGCCCGCGATCGGGGTGTAGAACTGCGGCACGAACACCGCGGGGCCGGCGAAGTTCTGCGCCGGGCTCGCCGTCGTGCAGACGTTCGCGGCGCTGCACCGGAGCCTGGTCAGGCCGACGATCGTGTTGCCCGACGGCGTGTCGAACGAGACGTAGCGGAACGAGACGTTGTTCACGGTGTCGAAGCCGACGGCGACGATGTTGCCGTCGGCCTGGAGCGTGTCCGTCCAGACGGTCGAGTCCGTCGCCGTCTGCGAGCTCGTGCCGGCGTCCTGGTTGCCGCAGAAGATCACCTTGCTGATGCGGTCGTAGGCGCACGACTGATGCTCGGTGATCTGGAGCTGCGTCGCGCCCTCGCCGCCGACGCGCGGCAGCCAGTGGCCGGTGCCGCCGCCGACGGCGCCGTCGCCCTTCGGGAACGTCTGCAGGTAGATGCCGCCGTCGTCGACCTCGATCAGCGAGCCGTTCAGCGTCACGGTCGCACCGGCGGCGTGGTTTGCGGCAGTCGTGCCGTTGTAGCCGCGCTTGGGAAGCCCACCGTCGCTAGCGACCGTCAGGACGTTTCCGCTGCGGCCGGCGATCCGGATCTGCTCGCCGTCGATCGTGATCACGAACTCGCGCTCGCCGCCGACGAGGTTGACCGGGAACATCGACGCGTCGGCGAGCGTGATCGTCGTCGACCCGGAGGTGATGCCGCCGACCAGCGTCGTGCTCGGCGACGCCTGGAAGGCCATGTTGCGGCTGTCGGCGTGCGGCGACGTCCCGTTCGTCTGGTGGAGCGGGTCGATCGCGAGCGAGTCGGTGATCCAGCGGCACTGGTAGGCCGCCGTGTTCGCGCTGCTGCCGAGGGCCTTGCTCGCGTCGCAGCGGAAGAGGCGTCCGGTGAACGCGTGCGCGCCGCTTGCATTCGTGTGCGTCGAATCGAGCGTCTCCGAGTTGTCGGCGTCGTTCGTCCCGAAGGTGCTGTCGCTGCCGGCGCTCGGCGGCTGCGCGTCGCCGCCGAGGTAGACGAGGAACGGGTTGACCGGATCGGCGACGAGCGAGGTGTTCGGGACGCCCTGTGCGCCGTTGTGGATGCCGACGAACGTCCCCGTCGTGCAGGCGGCGTCCGGTGACGGACTCGGCAGCGTGCCCTCGCAGGTGCCCGGGAGATCCAGCTGCACCCACGTCGTGCCGAGGTCGATCGAGCGGAACAGCGCGGTCAGCGTCGCGCCGCCGCTGCCGTTGGCGTTGACGATCGCGGCATAGACGGGCTTCCCGGTCGCCGAGATGCTCGGATCGGACGCCGCGCTGACCGAGATGCGGATGTTCACGGTCTGACCGGCGGCCCAACCGCTCGAGGGTCCGACGATCGCCTGCGGCCCGACGACGGCGGCGCCGGTGTTGAACTGCTGCTGCGCGGTCGCGGCGTCGCCGCCGGTCGCGCTCCAGTGCTCGCCCATGTCGATGCTGACGAAGACGCCGTGGCCGGCGATGGCGACGTAGAGGATGCGCGCGTCGGTCGGGTCGCCGGTGAGGTCGAGCGCATCGCCCGCCGGCAGGCCGAAGATGTCGGCGTTGCCGGAGATGCGCGGGAACGTCGCGCCGGTGTCGATGCTGCGGAAGACGCCGCCGAGCGTCGTGCCGACGGTCGCCGTGGCGGCGACGACGATGACCGCTCCGCGGGCGGCGATGCCGGTGATCGTCAGGCCGGTCAGCTCCTTCTCGCCGAGCAGGCTCCACTTGTCGCCGCCGTTCGTCGTCCGGTAGATGCCGACGGGGAGGCTGCCCGTCGAGAAGAAGTTGCTCGTCGGCCCGGTGCCCGCGACGAGGACCGTGTCGCTGCCGTCTGCCGCCGTCGGCGTCACCGTCGGGTCGAGCGACATCGTGCTGATCGACATGCTCGGCCCCAGGTCGAGCAGCGGCGTCCACGCGACGTGGTCGGACGTCGCGGAGTCGAAGTTCGTCGTCCGCCAGATGCCGCCGTTGACGGTTCCGATCCAGACGATGTTGATGTTCGTCGGGTGCGCGACGACGGCTTCGACCGCACCCGCGAGCGGATTCGTGTCCTCGAGGTTCGCGCTCTGCCCGTTGTGGATGTGGTCGCCCTGCGGCGTGAAGTTCACCGCACCGAAGGGCACCATCGACGCGGTGAAGCCGCCGCCGCCGGCCGTGATCGTCGCGGTCAGGAAGCCCGGGGTCAGCCCCGCGAGCTTCACGGCGTCGTCGATCTTCGTCTGGAGCTGCGACACGAGCTGGTCGACGGTCGTCGCAGTCGACGTGAACGCAACGGAGAACGTCGACAGCGAGTGTTCGTTGACGAGGAAGCCGGCGTCGCCGACGAGCGCGTCGATGTCCCTCGCGCCGAGCGTGCCCTTGAACTCGATCGTGTACGTGCTGCCGACGCGCGTGACGCCGAACTGACCCGCGCCGATCGCGGTCCCGTTCACGGTCACGCCTTCGAGCTTCGCCCTCACCTCGTCCGCGCTCGCACCGAACGCGATCGGCGTCGTCTTACCGGTCTTGTGCGTGCCGCCGTCGGTGTAGCCGATCGTCAGCGTGAACGTCCCGCCCGTCGCGTTCACGAGCTGCACCTTCTGGATCTCGTTCTGCGGGGTCAGCAGGGCCGCGGAGAGCGACAGCGTCGGGACGTTCTTGCCGGCGAGCGCGCCGATGAACGCGATCGTGTAGACGCCGTCCGCGAAGAAGACGGCGACGTTGCCTGCGCCGATGCTCGTCAGGCTCTCGAGCGCCGCGCGCATGTCGTCGGCGCTCGCCGTCGCCTGGACGGAGACGGGAGACGGGCTCTCGCCGGCGTCGATAGCGCCGTTGCCGTTCGCGTCGAACGTGAACCCGAGGCTGTAGGAGCCGCTGACCGCGCCCGTGACCGTGACCTCCTGCACCTCGTTCCGCGCCGCGAGCGACAGCGCCGTCGCCGTCGGCAGCGTCGCCGGGGCACCGTGAAGTCCGAGGTCGAGATAGGAGGTCGCCGCGCCGACGTTCACGACCTCGGTCGGAGTTGCGAGCCCGCGGTAGAGCCTGTAGGCGGTCGCGCCTGCGATCGGAACCCAGCTGACCATGACGCTCAGCGTGGTCTGCGGGCCCGGAAGCGGCGACGGTCCCGCGACGGCGGTGATTACCGGGGTCGTGGGCAGCGTTTCCTTCCCGTTGACGATCGCGCTGACGGCATACGCGTAGACGCCCGGAAGGAGGAGGTTCGTCGGCGTCGGGTTCGGAACCGCGAGAACGCCGCTCACCTGCAGGTTCGTCGCGATCAGCGCCGGGACGTCTGCGTTGGAGAGCGCGCCCTTGAACGTCACGGAGTACGCGTTGCCGCCCGGAACCGAAGAGAGGTTGACGGCGACGTTGCCCGCACCGATCGCCGTCAGGCTCTCGAGCGCCGCTTGAATCTCCGACGCGAGCGCGTTGTACGGAAGCGCGCCGGTCACCGCGTCGCCGAACCGGAGCGTGAACACCCCGGACGCGGCACGCACGGTCACGACCTGAGTCTCGTTCGTCGCGGCACCGCCACCGTCGTGGACGGTCGTCGCCGTGCCCGCGCTGACGGCAAGCGCAGCGACGTTCGTGCCGGCGAGCGTGCCGGTGAAGACGATGCGATAGGTCGTGCTCGCAAGCGAGAATGTCTCGATCACGGCGACGTTCGATGCGCTGCCGATCGCAGCGATCGTGGCGAGCGCCGCCGCCACGTCGTCTGCGGACGATGTGCCGTATTCGAGCGTCGTGCTCGAGCCCGTGATCGTGAACGACGTCCCTGTCGAGCCGGTGAGCTCTTGCACCTCGTTGCCGGCGCCCGGCGTCGCGGTCGTGACGCCGATCGCGACGCCGCCGTCCTCGCGCGTCGAGACGCTGACACTCGCCGTCCCGTCCTGCGAGGTGACTGCGACGATGCCCGAGCCGTTGACGAGCGACGCATCGAAGTTCGCCGTGCCGGTGAGCTTGCCGTTCGAAAGGGCGCCCTTGAGCGCGCTCGCGTCGGCGGTGAAGAGACCGATGTCGAGATTTGCCGCGGCGCCGCCGAACGTGACCTCGATGCCGCCCGTCACATCCGCCGCGCTGATGGTCACGCCCGTCGGCAGGTGACCCGAGAACGCGGTGCCGAGCGCCGACGCGCCGCCGTTGTAGGCGATCGGGTCGCTGACGCCGCTCTCGCCGGAGCCGATCGTCCCATCGCCGTTCAGGTCGACGCTGATCGCGAGCTTGTACGTGCCCTCCGTCGCGTTCGCGACGGCGATCAGCTGCTTCTCGGAGCGTGCGACCAGCGCGCTCGTGTCGGCGACGCCGAGCTGCGAGACGTCGCCGGCGGCGGTGGTGAAGGTGATCGTGTAGACGTATCCGTCGGCGCGCGCGACCCGCGACACGGACAGCACCTTGCTGCCGGTCAGCGTGTTGAGGATGCCGAGGAAGGCGCCGCCGTCGGTCGCCGGGTCGGCGTTGTACTGGACGGCGGCGGACGTGGTGCCACCGAACGACAGCTTGTACGTCCCGCTCGCTGCGCGGACCGCCATCACCTGGATCTCGCTGATCCCCGTCGCCCCCGGGCGCAGCGTCGTGACGGTCACGCTCTTCCCGCCTTCGACGTCGGGGATGACGTCGACGCGCGGCCCCGGCGAGAACGTGCCGGGGTCGGCCGCGACGCTCTGGGAGGGCGCGAGGTTGATGCCGAAGGTCGCGCCGGCGATGAGGCGCGCGAGCGGGATGATGTTCCCCGTCGTCTGCACGCTCCCGACGTCGCCGAGGTTCGTGCCGAAGTCGATGCTGAGGCCGCCGGCGGACGTGAGGCGCTTGAGGCCGGAGCTCGGGCTCGTGATGTGGACGGTGAAGATCGTCGAGTCCGTCGCGGCGTACTTGTCGACCGTCGCCGTCAGGCCGAGCTTGGTCGACAGGGCGGTCTGGAGGTTCGCGATCGTGCTGCTCTTCGTCAGGGCATCGGTCAGCACGATCTGGTTGCTTGCGTTCGGGTACGCGAGCCAGAAGCTCGCGGCGCTGTTCGGGACGACGATCGTCTGCCGTGACTCGTCGTTCGAGAGCGCGGATGCATCGATCGAGAGCTCGGGCTTGTCGCCGTTCGTGCCGAAGGTGATCTTGTAGAAGCCCGGGATCCCGTCGACGGTGACGGCGCCGAGTCCGAGCTTCGTGGCGATCTGCGACGCGACGGTGCTCGTCGCGGCCTGCGCGGAGATCGGGTCGGTGTGGTTGCCGTTGGCCGAGAGGACGAAGTTGCCCGTCCCGTTGACGAGCACCTCCTGCACCTCGGCCGTGCTCGACCCGCCGGGGACGAGCGTCCGGACGGAGCCCTTGGCGGCGTCGACGGTGTCGACGCTCGTCCCGATGCCGAACGTGCGGTCGAGGCTGAACGAGAAGGTCAGCTCGCGCTTGTCCGGCGCCGGGTCGAAGTTCGCCTTCAGCGTCCCGGCCGGGAGGCCCAGCGCGAGCGAGAGGCGGTCGAGCAGGCTCTGGATGCTCGAGAAGTTGAGATCGTCGAGCGTGACGTTGCCGTCGCCGTTGGCGTCCGGCTTGAGCGCGTCGCCGCTCTTGAAGAGCGGGTCGAGGAAGTCGTGCTTGAACGCCTTGCCGTAGTCGAGGACGCTGCCGATCGTCACGCTCGTGAACGGGATCGTCGCGTTGAGGATCTGCTGGTTCGCGAGCCCCGTGAAGAAGTTCGCGACCTGGCCGAGCATGCCGAGGATCTCGTTGGGCCCGGCGTTCGAGAAGTTGTGCAGCAGGTCGGTCGCATCCGCGCCGGACGACTTGAAGTCCACGTGCACGTCGAGCGGGTTGCCGGACGAGTCGCCGAAGATGTGGTTGTCCGAGAACGTGATCGTCAGCGTCGCGCTGCCGAGCGAGGCGGCGGTCGCCGGGTTCGAGCCGACCGTCAGGTCGTTGCCGAGGCTCGCGGTCAGCGTGATCGGGTTGGTGATCGTGCCGCTGCTCGCGACGTCGACGGCGGAGGTCCCGATCTCGCCGAGGTCGATGCGGCCGTCGCTCGTCGGCGTCTGCGGATCCTTCAGCGTCAGGTCGACGGTGCCGTTGAACGAGATCGCCGACGGGATAGTGATCGAGCCCTCGAGCAGCGAGAGGTTGATCTTGATCGTGCCGGCTGCGAGCGTCGCGCCGACGCCGAGGTGGATCGTGCCGCCCGGGGCGAGGAAGACGGAGGTCGGCGACGCGGCGGGCAGCCCGACCGCGATGTGGATCGCGAGCGTCCCCGACACGGACAGCGTCACCGGGTCGACCGTCCCCGTTGCCGGGTTCGCGTCGAGCGTGATCCCGAGCGAAGCCGCCTCCGAGCCGAGCGAGAGCGGGATCGTCTTGTTCACGGTCGCGGTCGGCAGGTCGACGTCGATCAGGACTTCGAGCTTCGAGTCGCCGGCGGCCCCGCGGTAGTCGGTCGTGAACCGGAGGCCCGAGAGGACCGCCGGCAGCGACGAAACCGCCGAGGTGAGCTTCCCGACGACGTCGGCGAGCGTCGTGTTCGTCGGGGACGTCAGCTCGTCGATCTTCGGGTCGACCTTGTCGCGAAGCGCCTTGATGTCGTCGACGAGCGCGACGATCTTCGAGATCGAGGAGCCGGCGCTCGGATCGATGAGCGGCAGCGCGTTCGAGAGCGCCTGGACGGTGCCGTCGAGCGAGTCGACGAGGCTCGAGAGCTTGTCGTACGCGGTCTTGAGGTTGGCCGTCAGCCCCGTCGGGCTCGCGTACGAGACGACGATGTTGATCTCCTCCGCCTGGTCGGCCGGCGTGGTCGGCTGCGTGACCGTGTTCGTCCCGTCGCCGAGGACGGACTTGTCGGCGCTGACCGTCAGTGCGTCGCGAACCGCCTGCGACACCGCGCTGAAGTCGAGCGAGTCGGTGCCGCCGTCGCCGCTCGCGATGACGACCGTGCCCCAGTTGTCGCCGAAGATGTACTTGTCGTTGCCGGAGCTGCCGTTGACGGTGATCGTGCCGGTGTAGCCGGTGAGGTTCGAGCCGCTGATCGTCAGCTGTGAGGCACCCGTGAGGGTGATCGCGACGGGATCGGCGGCCGAGGTGAGCGTCGCGGAATCGACGACGGTCGTCGTCCCGGTCTGGACGAGTGAGAAGGTCTTCGTCGTCCCGTTGTCGCTGTAGGTCGCGGTCAGCGCGCCCGAGCCGCTCGGGTCGACCGCAACCGCGACGTAGTCGCTGAAGTGCGGGAGCGCGGCCGTGATCGTGTGCGCCGCCTTGTCGACGGTGCCGGGGATCCACGTCGGCCCCTTGACAGGGTCGAGGTAGTAGATCGCGGTCGGCGTCGGGCCGGACGGGTCGTAGTGGATCGTGAGAAGCGGCGCGCCGGCGAACGTGTCCACGGCGCTGCCGTCGGGCGCCAGGGCGCTGAGGCTGTAGACCGAGCCGACGGCGGCGATGCCGCTCGGCGCGGTACGGCCGGTGTTGACCGAAACGGTCAGATCGACCGAAGTGCTGCCCGGCGCGAACGCGACGGTCGCGTTCCCGTCGGCGCTGGCGACCGTTCCTCCCTGTGCAGAGGTGATGTTCGCGGGCGGGGGCGACAGGCCGCTTGCCGTGTTCGCCGTCGGATCGGGCGCCGTCGTCGATGTTGCGCCCGTCAGCGAGATTGTCGGGGCGGGCGCGACAGAGACGGTGCCGGCGCCGGTGCTGCTTGCGCAGCCGCCGGTGCCCGTCGCGCCCCCGGTGCCGGCCGTGACGACAACCGTGCTCGTGGTGCTGCCGGAGCCGGCGCACACATTCGAGACCGGCGCGACCGTCGCGGTACCGCTGACGACCGCCGTGAGCGCCGACGCGTCACCCGTCCCGCTCGACGTCGAGATCGTTCCCGAGACGCCGGTCGACGCGGTAACGGTGGACGTCGTGCTCACGCTCGTCAGCGTCGCCGTTCCGGCGTCGCCCGTTTGCGCGGTCACGAGCACGGGCGCCGACGGCCCGGTCGGCGCGTCCGGTGCAGCGACTGCGGGTGCGCTCGTCGAGGTGACGGTTGCCGTGGTTGCAGGCGCCGTCGGCGAGGTGATCGTGGTGGTCGTCGAGGAGTCGGCGGGCGACGTGGTCGGCGCCGTCGCCGTCGTGGTCGGCGCCGTCGCCGTCGTGGTCGGCGCCGTCGTCGTGGTCGTCTCCGTCGTGGTCGTCTCCGTCGTGGTCGTCGTCGCCGTCGTCGCGGAGCTCGCTGTCGAGTCGGGTTCGGAAACGCTGAACGGTGTCAAGGCACCGGCAGCGGCAGGTTCGGCCGACTGCATCGCAGCTGCGGCCTCGGGATCCGCGGCTTCCGGATCCGGCTCAGTCGCGTGCGCGGTCGACGGTGCGGCGTCGGCGGGTGTGCTCGTCTCGGGCGACTGCGCCACGCTCGGAGCCGCCGCCGAGCTCGGGAGCGCGATCGGCGTCCCGATGTCGTCGGAGACCGCCGCGACGGTCGCGAACGGGTCCGCAGCAGCCGCAGCATCATGCTTCGCTCGCGTCGCAACCTGCGCATGCCTGTCGCTGATCACGGGCACCGTCCGGCGGACGATCTTCCGGGTTGCGTGCTGTGTCGGCGCCGCCTTGTGCGTCTGCGCGACGGGAGACGCTGCCGGGATCGGCGCGAGCTTGTGGATCTTCGGGACGTGCAGGAGCGGGATGCCGAAGCTCGGGAACGCGACGTTCGGCAGGGTCAGGGGCTGCACCGGATATGTCGGCTGGCGGAAAACCGCAGCGACGGGCGCCGCATACATGACGATGAGCACGAGCACGCCGGCGCCGGCCCACCAGTAGCGGACACCTCTCCTGCGCATCGCGACCATCCCAAACGGGTTCGCAGCCGCGATTTGGGCGTAACCGTCCGTCGTTCCCCACTCCCCGTCCCCGCTTTTCGCCTCTCCCTACACGCGAGGACCACCGCGACACAAAACCATTTCGCCCGAAATGTCAAGAGGCGAAACAGCAGATTCGACGAGAAATTCTTTACGGAAGGTTGCGTTGCAGCCGCGCGAGCTCCGTCTGCACGGCGGCCGCAGCGGCGCCGACGTCGCGCCCGCGCTTGTCGTAGGCGCGGACCGCGGCGATCTGCGCGCGTTGCACTGCGAGCGTCTCCGCCGTGCGCGAGGCGAGCGAGAAACGGCGGCTCAATGCCGGGACGCCGCTCCGATCGGTGCTGCGGAGGTGAGTCGAAAGCTGCGCACCGGCCGCCGTGACCGCGTGCAAGGCGGCAATCTGCGCACGATATTGGGGCGCGAGCGCCGGCGGCGGCCGGAGGCGCGCGAGACGCGCGAGCACGCGCGTGACGGTGCGGTCGTACTCCTCGATCGCCGCCGCCTGTGCCGCCGCGGCCTGCTGCGCACTCGCAGCGAACTTTCGCCGCGCCCGGGCGACGGCGCGCTTCGTCCCACGCAGGGATTCGGCCTCCGGAATGTCGATCTTCGCCAGGTCTTCGTCGAGCCGACCGCTCGCGGCGCGCACCGCGCGGAGCGTCGAGACGTAGCGGGGCGCGAAACCTGCAAGGAGCTGGACTTCACGTGTCACGTCTGCCTCTCGACGAATGAGGACGACGAGCTTGGTGCGGAGCGTGCGGGCCTCGGGCGGATACGGCAGCGCGACCAGACGGCGCTCGAGGATCTGCAGCGTTGCGGCCGCCGCAGCCAGTTTGCGAGGCGCCGCCTCCTTGCTGCCGCTCTTCGCGGTGAAGTCGCGGTAGGCGAACATGACACGGGTCAAGGGCGCCGTCATCCTGTGCTGGATCGCGTTGACGCTGTTGATGTAATCGGTGACGGCGCGCCGCTCCGGGCTGCCCTTCGACTTGTGGTTGACGGCGGTGACCGTCGCCGCGGCGGCCACCGCACCGGCCGCGGCGATCCCGAGGACGAGCGTGCGCCGGTCGAGCGTCACTTCAAGAGTTCGACGACCGACACGCTCCTGTCGCCGTGCCGGAACAGCAGCTTGACGAGGCCCTTGCCGGCCGCGAACCACATCGTGCGCGTCCCGGAGCCGAACGGGAACCCGGCCTGCCTGAGCGAGCTCGCGATCACGAGCGCGTCGAACGTCCCGGCCGGGACGGTCACCTTCTGGATGCCGACGACGCGCGACGAGCCGGTGACGCCGTAGACGGCGAAGTCGCGCCCGCTCGGGTCCGCGGACCACGTTGCGCCGGCCGTCGGATACGCCGGCATGACGGGGTTGAACCCGAACGTCATCAGGTCGAACGGCGTGAAGAAATGGCGACGCTTCGCGGGGGGCAGCGCGCGCGGCCCGAGCGGCGGCAGCTTCGCGAGCGACGCCGCCTTCGTCGCGCTCGCGACACTCGTGACGCCGTCGATCCGCGTCGTGAACTGATACGCGCCCGCCACCTTCATCGGCCCCGAGACGCTCTGCACCTTGACGATTGCCGTGTCGTTCGCGGCCTGGTCGACGGTGAAGCTCTCGACCTCGGGCTTCTTGAAATACCGCTCGTTCGTCCAGCGGTATGTGCCCTTCAGCCGCGCCTGCATCGGGAAGTAGGCTGCGTCCGACGGCGGCGACTGCGCCGTCTGGTTCGTCGACTGGAGCACGGCCGTCGTCACGGCGGCGCCGCTGCCGCCTGCGTGCTGGAAGACCACCTTCACCGGCCCGACGCCGTAGACCCACCAGGTCGTCCGGACGCCGCTGCCGTAGGGGTCGCCCAGCGCTCCCGCCTGCGTGATCTGCGAACGGATCTTCGCGGCGATCACCGGCTTGTCGAACGCCGGCACGGTCACGGTCTCGGTGCCGAGGTAGTCGTTCGCGGCGGTGACGTCGTTCTGCGCGGCGCCGGTCGCGTTCCAGCTCGTGCCCTGCAGGACCGGCTCGAAGAGGACCGGCGCGCGCGCCCCCCAGATGACGTTGTAGTAGGTGCTCGCGAGGCTGTTCCCGCACTGCGCGAGCGACGCGCAGAGGATCGGGAACGCGGACGGCGGCGGCGTGCTCGTCCAGTCCGTGTTGACGACCCCGAAGTTCGTGTCCTGGAACGAGACGGTGCCCTCACTCTGCGGCGCGTCGGGCGTCCCCGCATCCTTGGTCGTCCAGGCGAGCGTGAAGCTGCTTCCGGCCTGGCTCTTGACGGTGACGATCTCGTTGGTCGGCGTCGTGTCGTAGACGCTGTCGGTCCACTGGTACGTCCAGGTCGCATCGGCGGGATGCGGCAGCCAGCCGGACGCCGAGGACGGCGCAGCGAAGATCACCGCCGCGAGCGCGACGAGCACCACCGAAAGGGCCCTCACGCCAGTCACAGTAGCCCGGGTTCGGCCGATCCTCAACCGAGCGTTTCGAGCAGCTTGATCTTCGCCGGGGCGTCGGCGGCCACGGCGATGTGGATCGCGGCCGACTCGCGGATGTAGGCGATCGCATTCGCCGCAACGAGGCGGTCGAGGACGTACTGGAACGCCCTCGCCTGGCGGTTGCTCGAGTAGGCGCGTGCGATGTCGAACGCGTACCCGGTGGTGTGCATCGAGTACGAGCGGGCGGCGTTCGCGTTGACGCGCATCAGCACGCGCTGGTAGCGGTTGTCGCGCACGGCGCTGGTGAGGATGAGTGGATGCGTCGTGCGTCCGAGCTCGTGCACGCGTTCGCCGATGTACATGAGCGTCGCCAGCGCCTGCGGGCGCAGTGCGCGGTAGAGACGGCGCGAGCGCCCGAACTTGCGCGCCTCGCCGCCCAGGCTGCCGCCGATCGCGATGTGCGTGTTCGGCGTGTCGACCGGGATCATCCGCAGCACGCGATGCTGCTCGGCGCGTAGCACGGCGCCCGGGGAGCCGAACCGGTGCGTCACCGACAGCGGGTGCAGGTATTCCTCGGCCGAGTTCTTGCGTGCCTGCTGCTGCGCCTCGAACGCGAGCGCCGACCTGTTCGCGCGGAAGAGATGCAGAACGCGCTTGGCCGCGAAGACGTGCAGCGCATAGTCGTCGACCCGCCCGCCGTGGAAGTAGCGCTCGGCATACGTCGCGCTCGTGCCGCGCAGTGCGGCGATCCCGGTGTGGTACGCCTCGATCGCGAGATCGTCGCGGCCGAGCGTCGCCCGTGCGTGCGCGAGGTACTGCGCGGTCGCGCGCAGCGCCTTCGCCGGCGCGAAGCGCTCGTCGTACCGCGCACGCCAATGGCGGAGCTGGTGCGCGTGCTTCGCGTGCCAGGAGCGTGCAATGCGGTGCGTCAGCACCTTCGCGTGCCGCACGTCCACGTGCAGGCCGAGCCGGCGTGCGACCGCCGGATGAAGCTGTGTGAGACCGACGGCCGCGCCGTTCGTGACGTCGGCGCGGCCGTTGCTCTCGACGTAGACGATCGCCTCGAGGATGTTCGGGTCGATGCCGGCGGCGCGCGCGGCGCGCACGACCTGCGGGCGCCACTGCGCAACGCGCGCGGCACTCGTGAAGACGCCGCCGTCGAAGAAGCGGCGGCTGAAGCCGATCGCGGCCGCCTGCTCGAGCGCCGTCGACGCGGCGTCGCGGGCCTGCCGCGTCGCAACGGCCTTCGCGAACGTGAGGCGGGCCTGCGAACCCCGGCGGGGCACGACCTTCGGGATCGCCGGCGTCTTCGCCGGCACGCGCACGGCGACCTTCGCGCGCGCGTGTGCGTGCGTCGCCGGGCGCAGGTTGAGGATGCCGGTCGTGACGCAGAGACCAGCGGCGAAGAGTGCGAGCGCCTGCAGGAGCCGGCGGGGCGCCTCGACCTTGGCACGGCAGACGAGACAGCTGGTGGCGTCGTGGGCGAGCTCGGCCATGCGCCCGAAGGTAGAAGCCGGACGCCCGGATGCCTGTCCCCCTTTCGGGGGGTTTTACGACTTCTAAGCCGTATTGTCGATTTGCGCGCGCTGCAACTTTCCCGAGTAGTCGACGTAGATCGACTTCCACTCGGTGAAGACGTCGAGCGCCGCCTGACCGGCCTCGCGGTGGCCGTTGCCGGTGTCCTTCGTGCCGCCGAACGGCAGGTGGACCTCGGCGCCGGTGGTGCCGGCGTTGATGTAGGTGATCCCTGCCTGCAGGTCGCGCATCGCGCGGAAGGCCTTGTTGACGTCCCGCGTGTAGATCGACGAGGAGAGGCCGTACTTGATCCCGTTCGCCACCCGGATCGCCTCGTCGAAGTCGTCCACCCGGATCAGCGCGGTCGTCGGCCCGAAGATCTCCTCCTGGGCGATCCGCATAAGGGCGTCCACGTCGGCGAAGATCGTCGGCCGGTAGAAGAAGCCCTTGCCGAGGTCGCCGTCGGTCGCGATCTCGCCGCCCGTCAGCAGCTTCGCGCCCTCGTCCTGGCCGATCTTCGTGTACGCGTGGATCTTCTCGACGGCGGCGCGGTTGATCACCGGGCCGACGTCGGTGTCGTCCTCCCACCCCGGTCCGAGGCGCATCGACTCGGCGCGCGCGACGAGCCGCGACTGGAGCGCTTCGTAGACGGCGGAGTGCGCGATCACGCGGGAGGCGGCGGTGCAGCGCTGCCCCGAGGTGCCGAAGGCGGACCAGACGATCCCCTCGACGGCGAGGTCGAGGTCGGCGTCGTCCATGACGATGATCGCGTTCTTGCCGCCGAGCTCGAGGTGGACGTGCTTGAGGTTGTCGGCGGCGCTCTTCGTGACGGCGACGCCGGTCTCGCGTGAGCCGGTGAACGTGATGATCGGCACGCCGGGGTGCTCGACGAGCGCGGCGCCGGCCGTCTCGCCGTAGCCGTGGACGATCTGGACGACGCCGTCGGGCAGCCCGGCCTCGGCGAGCAGCTCGACGAAGCGCTGCGCGAGGAGCGGCGTGTCCTCGGCGGGCTTGAGGACGACGGTGTTGCCGCAGACGAGCGCCGGCGCGAGCTTCCACGACGGGATGGCGATCGGGAAGTTCCACGGCGTGATCGCGCCGACGACGCCGACCGGCACGCGCACGGACATGTTGAACTTGTTCTGGAGCTCGGACGGCGTCGTCTGGCCCCACAGGCGGCGGCCCTCGCCGGCCATGTAGTAGCTCATGTCGATCGCTTCCTGGACGTCGCCGCCGGCTTCGGCCTTCACCTTTCCCATCTCGCGCGTCATCAGGTCGGTCAGGGCCGCCTTCTCGCGCTCGAGGACGTGGGCGAAGCGGTAGAGGATCTCGCCGCGCTTCGGCGCGGGGACGAGCCGCCACTCCTCGTACGCCGCGCGGGCCGTGTCGACGGCGCGGCCGACCGCGGCCGCGTCGGCCTCGGGGACCGTGCCGAGGACCTCGCCGGTCGCCGGGCTCGTGCTCTCCAGGGTCGCCGCCATCTCGCAGGCGACTGTAGTTATTCGGGCGGGGCGTCCGTCTCCGGGAACGTGCCCGCAACCCGCCGCCGGCGGCGATCGCGCGTCTGCCGCTTCTCCTTGAACTCCCCGGGGTCCTTGCCCGCGCGCCGGTCGTTCCCCTCGCGGCGGTCGACGATCACCGTCACGTTCGGGTTGTCCTTGTAGTAGTCGACCATCTTGTCGTAGAGCTCGTCGGCAAGCTCGCGCGGGATGACGCAATAGATCATTGCGTCTAATAGTAGGGAGATACCCGGCCGACGCTAGAGGCGCGCGATGTCGGGAACGAGCCGTCCTTCTTCCTCGACGTGCGCGTTCCACGATTTGAAGGAGCTCTCGAGCTCCTCCAATTCGTGGCCGCGGCGTTCCAACCGGACGGGCTGCGCCGACTCGGGGCTGACGCGGTACTGGTACCACGAGAGATCCCAGGCGACGGTGACCGCCATCTCGCCGTTCGTCCCGGAGAGCGAGACGAGGCTGGCCTTCGCCTCGCCGAGGCTCTTCTGGATGCCGCCGACCGTGCGGCGGAAGGTGCTGCCGTTGAAGAGCTCCGCCGCCTCGAGGATCGCGACCTCGTCGTCGGAGAGCCGGCGCAGGATCGGCTCGCTCGGGACGAGCGGCTCCTCGTGGTGGCCGCGGCGGACGCCGAGCAGCTGCGGCAGCGAGCGCCGCTTGCGGCGGCGGTCACCCGCGACGACCGGCGTCGACGGGGTCCCCTCCTTGAGCCAGCCGTGCTCGACCGCCGTCTCCTGGCACAGCGGGCAGACGTCGACGAGGTCGGCGCCTTCCTCGGGCGCGTAGCGGAACGCCCGCTCCCCCATCAGCAGCGTCCGCTCGCAGATCGCGCAGACGCGCACCGTGCCGACTTTGGTCACGCGCACGCCGCCGACTATAGCCCCCGACCTTGTGGTGACTGACATATGTATTTTACACGCATGCGAAGTGGCCCCCGCTCCCGCCGTCACCACAGCGGACGCTGGCAGGTGCACGCGCGCGTCGAGCGCTTCGCCGAGCCGGCGCTGCTGCTGCTCCTCCGCGAACGGCCCGCGCACGGCTACGACCTGCTCGAGCGGCTCCCGGAGCTGACCGGCGAGCAGCGCGTCGAGATGGGGAACCTCTATCGCCTGCTGCGCGCGCTCGAGGAAGAGGGGCTCGTCGCCTCCGAATGGGCCGACGGCAAGCGGACGTATGCGATCACCGACGCCGGCGCCCGGCTGCTCGACGAATGGGTCGACGCGCTGCGCCGGGCGCGGGCGCGCACCGACGAGTTCATCCGACGCTTCGAGGAGAGGAGGTGACAGTGCACCATCATCACTACGGCCACGGGCACGGCCGCGGCCGCGTGTTCTTCCGCGGGCCGTTTCCGAACCGGCAGGAGCTGCTCGCGCGGCTCGAGTCGTACCAGCGTGATCTCGAGCAGGAGCTCGCAGACATCGCGGACGTGATCGCGCACCTGCGCGACCGTCCCGACCAGAGCGAGCAGCAGTGACGAGCGTTGGAGCGGCGCCGCTACGCGTGCGCCGCTTCCCGCTCCTTCTTCGTCTGCTCGATGATCTTCTGCGCGACGTGCGCCGGCACGTCCTCGTAGCGGAGGAAGGTCATGTGGTAGTCGCCCCGGCCGCCGGTCACCGAGGTGAGCGACTGCGAGTACGTGAGCATCTCCGCCATCGGCACCTCGGCGCGGATCGTCGTCATCCCGGCGACGGGCTCCATCCCGTGCAGCCGCGCGCGGCGTGAGTTGAGGTCGCCGTTGACCGCGCCGACGCAATCGTCCGGGACGGTGACCTCGACCTCCATGATCGGCTCGAGCAGCACCGGCTCCGCCTTCTGGTAGGCCTCCTTGAACGCCATCGAGCCGGCGATCTTGAACGCCATCTCCGACGAGTCGACCGCATGCTCCTGGCCGTCGACGAGCAGCACGCGGATCCCGTAGACGGGCGCGCCCGCGAGGTCGCCGTGCTGCATCGCCTCGCGCACCCCCTTGTCGACCGCCGGCCGGTAGCTCTGCGAGATGACGCCGCCGACGATCTTGTCGACGAACTCGTAGTCGGTGCCGCCGTCGCCGTTCTCGAGCGGCTCGATCACGATCTCGCAGTCGCCGAACTGGCCGCGGCCGCCCGTCTGCTTCTTGTAACGGTGCCGCGCCCGCGCCTGCTTGCGGATCGTCTCCTTGTACGGGACGCGCGGCGGCTGCAGCTCGACATCGACGTGGAAGCGGCTCTTCAGCCGGTCGACCGCCACCTCGACCTGCATCTGCGTCAACCCCGACAGCAGCTGCTCGCCGGTCTGCGGGTCGCGGTGCAGGTCGAGCGTCGGGTCCTCCTCGGAGAGGCGGCGGAGACCGGTCGCCATCTTCTCCTCGTCGCCCTTCGCCTTCGGCGTGATCGCGAAGCTCATCACCGGCTCCGGGAAGTCGATGTGCGGCGGCTCGACCGGCACCTCGTGGTCGACGAGCACGTCGCCGGTGACGACGTCCTTCAACTTCGCGACCGCACCGAGGTCGCCGACGCAGAGCGCGTCCGTCGGCGTGCTGTCCTTGCCGTTGAGGAGCAGGATCTGGCCAAGCCGCTCCTTCGCATGCGTGCGCGGGTCGACGAGGGTCGTGTCGCCGGTGACCGGGCCGGCGAGCACACGGAAGCAGCTGATGCGCCCCGCGAACGGGTCGGCGATCGTCTTGAAGACGAAGACCGCCTGCTTCGCGTCGCCGAACTCGATCGTCGTCCCCTTCTTCGCGGGCGACGGCACGCCCTCGACGAGCAGGTCGAGGATCGCGTGCGTGCCGAGGTTCTTCGTCGCGACCGCGCAGCCGACGGGATAGAGCTCGTCGCGCGTCACCGCGTCCTTCAACGCGTGCGCGACGTCCTCGGCCGGCAGCTCCTCGCCCTCGAGGTAGCGCGCCATCAGATCCTCATTCGTCTCGACGACGGCGTCGAGCAGCTTCTCGCGGTACTCCTGCACCTGCGCCTGCAGGTCCTCCGGGATCGGCTGCGGGCCGCCCTCCTTCGCGCCCGACAGATCCATGTACGCGCACATGTGCAGGAGGTCGACGACGCCGGTCAGCTCGTGCTCGCTGCCGATCGGCAGCTGGATCGCGACGCACCGGTCGGACAGCTGCGTGCGCGCCGCCTCGAGCGCGCGGAAGAAGTCGGCGCGCTCGCGGTCGAGCATGTTGACGACGATCACGCGCGACAGCTCGTACTCGTCGGCGCGCGCCCACACGCGCGACGTCGTCACCTCGACGCCCATGACGCCGCTCATCACGACGAGCGCTCCCTCGACGACGCGGAGGGCGGCGAACGTGTCGGCCTGGAAGCCGGGGTCGCCCGGGCAGTCGACGAGGTTGATCTTGCGGTCCTGCCACTCGAGGTTGAGGAGGGCGCCGCTCAGCGACATCTGCCGCTTGTGCTCGTCGTCGTCCCAGTCGGACGCGGTCGTGCCGGCCTCGATCGTCCCCAGCCGGTTCGTCTTCCCCGCCTGGAACAGCATGGCCTCGACGAGCGAGGTCTTGCCGACTCCGCGGTGGCCGACGACGGCGATGTTGCGGATCTTCCCGGGCTCGCTGGCAGGCACGTTCGCAGTCCTCCTGGGCGGTGGTTTTCGCTCGGGAGGATCGTATATCGGCGCCGCTACGTCTCCAGGGCCGCTCGCGCCTGTGCGCCGGAGAGGCGCGCCTTGAGGCGGAGAATCGCCTTCGTGTGCAGCTGCGAGACGCGCGATTCGGTGACGCCGAGCACTTCCCCGATCTCGCGCAGGGTCAGCTCTTCGTAGTAATAGAGCGTCACGACGAGCTTCTCGCGCTCCGGGAGGCGCGCGATCGCGTCGGCGATCGCCTCGCGCATTTCCGTCTGCGAGAGCTGGCGCTGCGGATCGGGCGCGTCGGTGTCCTCGATCGTGTCGATGAGCGCGATCTGGTCGCCGTCACCGCCGGAGACCGTCCAGAGCTCGTCGAGCGCGGCGATCGACGAACGCGCGATCTCGGCGAGGCTCTCCTCCAGCTCCTCGACCGTGATCCCGACCTTCTTCGCGATCTGCTCGTCGGTCGGCGCGGTGCCCTGCTTCGCCTCGAGCTCGGCGATCGCGCGCTCGATCTCGCGGGCGCGTGACCGCACCGAGCGCGGCACCCAGTCCATCGCGCGGAGCTCGTCGATGATCGCGCCCTTGATGCGCGCGATCGCATACGTCTCGAACTTGACGTCGCGGTCGGGCTCGTAGCGCTCGATCGCGCCCATCAGGCCGAGCAGGCCGTACGAGACGAGGTCCCCCTCGTCGACGTGGGCCGGCAGGCCGCTGCCGAGGCGGCCGGCGACGTACTTGACGAGCGGGGCGTACGTGAGGATCAGGCGGTCGCGGATCCCCTGGTCGCCGGTGCGCCGGTACTCCAGCCAGAGGCTCTGGGTGTCGTCCGCCCGGCTCACACCTCAGAGAATACGGCGCGGGTGGGTCATTTCCTCAGTGCCGACGTCGCGGTCGAGCCGAGCCAGGCCGCGAGTGCGAGCGCCGCCGCCGCGATCACCCAGCGCGCCGCGCCGTGCGCACCGACGAGCGCGGCGATCGCGACCGCGACGAGCGCAACGGTGAGGATCGAGAAAAGCAGGCCGAGCGCGCGCCGTTGCACGCGCCGACGTTAGTCCTCTTCGCCGCTTCCGGACTCGGGCAGCGCGCCCTCGCGCTCGCCTTCGTCCTCGCCGTAGCCCTTTCCCTCCTGCTCTTCCTGCAGAGCGTCGTCGCGCTCGCGCTGCTGCTGCTCCCGGTCCATGTCTTCTTGCGGCATGTCTGTCATGCGGAAAGGGATGCCCGGAGCGCAGGGCTACAATCCTCGGGCCCAGGGGCGTAGCTCAATTGGTAGAGCACCGGTCTCCAAAACCGGGGGTTGGGGGTTCGAGTCCCTCCGCCCCTGCTGGGCGATGCGCGACCGATCGGTCGCGGGCGGTGGATCTCGATTCTCGGCCCGTTCCCGCTTTCAGCATTCGCGCGGCTCGAACGGATCAGACCCAGAAACGAGCGGGGCGGGGTCCGGGGTCGACGCGCAAAGTGGGTAACACCCGGCCAGGCACTGTCCCTCCAGCGCACCGATGAGTTCCGCAGGGCGAGCCGGTCTGAACCACGACCGACTTGGAAGCACACGAGCTGCGCAAGACGATCGCGAACGCGTCTCTCGCGGCGCTTGGCGTTCATCGTCATCCACGAAAGGAGCCGGGAATGGCCGCCACCGACACGATGATCACGTGCCTTTGGTTCGATCACGGCGAGGCCCGCAAAGCGGCGGAGTTCTACGCGTCCGTCTTCCCCGACAGTCACGTCGGTGCCACCCACAAGGCACCATCGGACTTTCCCGGCGGCGAAGAAGGCAACGAGCTGACCGTCGAGTTCACCGTGCTCGGGCAGAAGTTCGTCGGCCTCAACGGCGGCCCCAGCTTCACGCCGAACGAAGCGGTCAGCTTCATGGTGGTGACCGAGGATCAGGCCGAGACCGACAGCTACTGGAACGCGATCGTCGGCAACGGCGGCGAGGAGAGCGCCTGCGGTTGGTGCAAGGACCGGTGGGGCTTCTCCTGGCAGATCACACCGCGCGTCCTGCTCGACGCCACCACCAGCCCGGACAGCGCAGCGGCCAAACGCGCCTTCGACGCGATGATGCCCATGAAGAAGATCGACATCGCCACCATCGAGGCGGCCCTCAGAGGGGAGGCCGCGGAGGCGTAAGCGGCGCTCGGCGCATCGGCCAGCCGGCCGCGGGTGCGGACGGCACCTCTCGATTCTCGGCCGGCGAACGAGACCGCTGTTCGCATCTGCCCGCTTGCCGACGCGACCGCCCAGCCGGAGGCTTCCGGCTGTCGGCCCGGCCGGAGGCCGCGCCGGCCCGGGCGTCATCGGTCAGGACAGGGCAACGAGCCGTGCAGCGTGAAGCGCTGCCGAGACCGCGCTCTCGGCAGCGCGAAACACCGTCTCAACGCGAGTTCCTCGTCAGAGGAACGAGGCGCTCGTAATGGGCGTCGAACGCGCTCCGGTCGAACGGATCGGCCCGCGTGAACGCCGCCATCTGGACCGCCCGAGGATCGCTCTCCCAGATGAAGAGCCGGTCGAGATCGCTGTCTGCGAGCGTCCGCAGCGTTATCGCCATGAGCACGGCCCCGTCGATCGTGTCCGCGACGAGTTCGCGAGCCTAGCGGCGGCGTCATCCGCCGAGAGCATGACGCGGCGGGAGAAAAAACGTCACTCTACGGCGCAGAAATGGAGACGAGCCGCCGGGGGACCGGCAGTACTTCCGCCGCGCGGACGCGGTCGCCGAGCTCGGACGGCCGAGTCGTGACGATCCGCGCCGCGCACGCACCCGGAATCGGCTTTCGTCGCGGTCGCCGCGGCCGCGGCGTCTTCGCACTGCGCCGGTTCGCTGAAGGCGAGGTCGTCGAGATCTGCCCGACCGTCGTCCTCGACGACGAAGAGGTCGAGGGTGTCGTACGCAATTACGTGTTTTCGGCGCGCCAGCCCGGCAAGCTGCTGCTCGTTCTCGGCTACGCGATGCTCTACAACCATTCCGCGCAGCCGAACCTGTTCCACCGGTCGGCGGGACGGCTGCTGATCGAGTTCGTCGCGCTCCGCGACATCGCGGCCGGCGAAGAGCTGACGCACGACTACGGCCCCGAGTACTGGGACGACCGGCGCAAGCGGCCGCGCTGAAACCTCGATGTTCTGAGGCGTCGTCGCGTCCCGCTAATCGACGGTCGCGCGCGCGAGTGCCTGGTTCACCCCGCCGACCCGGAACCAGCGGTAGCCGTACGGCTCGAGCGAGATCCCGTGCACGCCGCCGCGGCCGGCGCGCACCTCCTCGACGTCGACGAGGTTGGCGAGCGTCTCGCCGCCGACGCGGACGCGCGCCTCGCGCGGCGAGTCGTCGAGGTTGTGGACGCAGAGGATCGTGTTCCCGCGCCACGTGTAGGCGAGCGCGAGCACCGCCGCGGCGCCGGTCGGCACGACGCGCCACTCGCCCCACCCGATCTCGGGGCACTGCTTACGCAGCCGGATCATCCGCGCCGTCCACTGCAGGAGCGAGTCGCTGTCCCGCCGCTGCTGCTCGACGTTCACGTTCTGGTAGCCGTACACGCCGCGCGCCAGCACCGGACGCACGAGCTGCGCCGCCGTCGAGAAGCCGGCGTTCGGCTCGTCCGACCATTGCATCGGCGTGCGGATCGCGGCCCGCTCCCGCAGGCGGAGGTCCTCCCCCATGCCGATCTCGTCGCCGTACCGGAGCACCGGCGTGCCCGGCAGCGAGAGCACGACGCTGTACGCGAGCCGCAGCCGCCGCGGATCGCCGAGCATCGGCGCGGCGCGGCGCCGGACCCCTCGCCCGTACAGCTGCATCGACGCCTCCGGTGCGAAGTCGTCGAAGCACAGCTTGCGTTCGGCGGCGGAGAGCCTTCCGAGATCGAGCTCGTCGTGGTTGCGCAGGAACTGCGCCCATTGCGCCGTCGGCGGCAGCTTGCGCGTCGCGCGCAACGCCGCGGCGAGCGGCCGCGCGTCGGCGGTTGCGAGCGCGAGCCACAGGTGCTGGTTGACCCAGAAGTTGAACATCATGTGCAGCCCATGGCCGCCGGCGAAGTACGCCTGCGTCTCCTGCGGCGTCACGTTCGCCTCGCCGAGCAGAACCGCCTCGCCCGACCGCCATTGCAGAAACTCGCGGAACTCGCGTAGGTACTCGAAGTGGATCTGCGGCTTGGTTCGCCCGCGCGGCGGCTTCTCGAGGACGAACGGCACCGCGTCGACACGGAAGCCGGCGACGCCGAGCTGCACCCAGAAGCCCATGATCCGCCGCACCTCCTCGCGGACGCGCGGGCTGTCCATGTCGAGGTCCGGCTGGAAGTCGTAGAAGCGGTGGAAGTAGTACTCGCGCCGACCGCGGTCGAACGACCATGTCGCCTGCTGCACGCCCGGGAACACGACGCCGCTGCGCCAGTTCGAGGGCCGCCGCTTCGACCAGACGTACCAGTCGGGCCGCTCACGGAACCACGGATGCTTGATCGACGTGTGGTTGACGACGAGGTCGATGAGGACGCGGATGCCGCGGCTGTCGGCCTCGCGCATGAACTCGACGAAGTCGCCGCCCGAGCCGAAGCGCGGGTCGACGCCGTAGAAGTCGCTGATGTCGTACCCGTCGTCACGGCGCGGCGACGGCTGGAACGGCGCGAGCCAGACGGCGTTGACGCCGAGCGCCTCCAGGTAGTCGAGCCGCCGGCTCAGCCCCTCGAAATCGCCGCACCCGTCGCCGTTCCCGTCGAGGAACGTCTCGACGTCGAGGCTGTAGACGACCGCGTTCTTGTGCCAGAGGTCGTGGATCACGCCAGGACGTTACGCAGGATCAGGTGCATCGCGTGCGACCAGAGCAGCGGCGACGCCGGCGGCCCCCACCGCTCGACCCACCGCGGGTACGCCTCCGGGTGGAGGAGCTCGCCCGTCTGCTCGGGCAGCGAGCCGTCCTCCCCGGCCTTCGCCTCGATCCACGCGAGCTGTGTGCGCGCGTCGAGGCCGAGCGTCGTACGCGCCCACCCCGTCAGGCCCGCAAGCACCGGCCACTCGCCGCCGCCGTAATAGACGTCGTCGGCGTGCCGGTGGTAGCCGAGCTCGCGCTCGACGCGTGCGAGATCGTCGCCGCCGGCGAGCCCGAGGACGACGAGGAACGCGTGCGCGCCGTCGACGCGCTCCGACCGGAGCGCCTCGCGCGCGGCGGTCGCGATCGCCTCGTCGTCCAGCGCGGCCCAGATCGAGCCGAGCGTGACCGCGTGGATACCGTCCCGCTCCTCCCACCAGTCGTGGCACGGCTCGCCCCAGCGGGCTGCGAGGAACGCCGCCGTCAGCGCCGCGGCGTCCTCCCACCGGGACGCGATCTCGTGGCGGGCGACGTGGTTGCGCATCGCCCAGACCCAGAGGCCGAGGCCGTCGAGCTGGCGGTGCGGCCACCAGGCCGTCTCGTCGTTCGAGCCGTCGAGCCGGTATCGCGCGTCCCAGGGGCCCGCGGGCCGCGCGCGGACGATCGCCGCGCACCAGTCGAAGAAGCGCTCGGCGCTCTCGGGCTCGCCACTCCGCGACATCGCCTCCGCGATGAACGCGCCGTCGCGGAACCAGCAGTACTCGCGGTACTGCGAGAACGTCGGCGACGCGACGTACGCGCCGGACGGGCTCTGGCCCGCGAGGATCACCTCGACCGATCGCGGAGCCCCCGTCACGGGGGCGACGGTAACCCTTTCGAGCCATATCGGTTGCCGAAAGACACGGCGATCATCGATGTGTGAAGGCGTTTCTGGTCGCAGGCGTCGCGACCGCGCTCTTCGCCTGCTTCGCGGGCGTCGCGCGCGCCGACGTCGCTTCGATCCCGACCGGCACCGACCCGTGGACGGGCGGCGCCGCGGTGACGAGCCCGCTCGAGAGCGTCGCGGCGTCGATCGCGTCGACGATCGCCGGCCGGCCGGTCACCGTCCGCTGCGAGGACGACGCCGACTGGGAGACGCTGACCGGCAGCGCCGGCTTCGACTCCTCGAGCATCCTCGGCTACGTCTCGTTCGCCGACGGCCGGCCGCTCGACTTCGCCGAGCTCTCACCCGACACGTGCCGCTGGCTGCAGTCGTTCGCGGCCGCGGGCACGAAGCCGACCAAGTGCGCGGCGACGACGAACGTCCCGCAGACGACGACGAGGACCGTGCGGAAGAGGGTGCAGGGCCGGCTGGTCAGGCGCCGCGTCCGGATCACGACGTACCGGACGGTCAGCGCCGCGCCGGCGCCGTGCTACTCGGGCGGCTACGAGCTCGACCGGAGCAACGACACCTTCTGGAACGGCTACTTCTACACGGCAGCCGCGATCCAGACGCTCGTCCACGAGTCGATCCACCTGCAAGGCGACGCGGTCGAGGCGGAGGCCGAGTGCTACGGGATGCAGTGGCTCGCCTATGCCGCCCGGCAGCTCGGAGACACGCCCGACGACGCGACCGCGATCGCGCAGTACTACGCGACGCGCGTCTACCCGAGCCGCGAGCAGCAGACGCCGGCGTACTGGTCGGCCGAGTGCCGCGCGAACGGCGCGCTCGACCTGACGCCGAACGACGGCGCCTGGCCCAGCTAGGGCTGTAAGCGCCGCAGCGACCAGCCGGCGCCGTTGCGCGTGTACTCGAAGCGGTCGTGGACGAAGTCGTCGTCCTCGATCCAGAACTCGAAGCGCTCGGGCACGACGCGGTAGCCGATCCAGAACGACGGCCGCGGCGGGTCGTCCGGCACGCCGTCGAGCTTCGCGAGCAGCGCTTCGCGTGACTCGACCGGCTCGCTCTGGTCGAACGCGACCAGCTGCCGCTTGCCGACGCGCCCGGCCCAGTGCCGCTCGTTCTCCTCCTCCGACACGGGCTCGACGGATCCCTCAGCGCGGGCTTGCCGTCCGTCCCACAACCAGACGAGCGCCGCTCGCGGGTCGGCGGCGAGCGCTTCGCCGGTCGGGCTCTCCGACGAGGTCCAGAAGCAGAAGCCGTGCTCGTCGAACGACTCGAGGACGACGGCGCGCGCTGACGGCCCGGCGGTCGCGACGACCATCGGCACCTCCTCGACGGCCCACCAGGACTCGAACTGCCGAACCGGATCCGCGTCCACGGCCGTTCTATACCCATGGCATACGGAATCCTCTTCCTGCGCGTGATCGTCGGGCTGCTGCTCTTCGCTCACGGCGCGCAAAAGCTGTTCGGCTGGTTCGGCGGCCACGGGCCGCGCGGCACGGCGGGCTTCTTCGGCTCGCTCGGCTTCAAGCGGCAGCACGCGCTGCCGATGGCGCTGATGGCGGGCCTGTCGGAGGCGTCCGGGCTGCTCTTTGCACTCGGCTTCCTGACGCCGTTCGCGGCGCTGGCGATCGCATCCGTGATGGTCGTCGCGGTCGGCACAGTCCACTGGCGGAACGGCCTCTGGGTGACGAACGGCGGCTACGAGTTCAACCTCGTCCTCTGGGCGGTCGCGATCGCGGTCGCAGCGGGCGGTCCCGGCCGGTTCTCTCTCGACTCGGCGTTCGGCTGGGTCGACAACCTGAGCGGCGTCTGGTGGGGCGTCGGCGTGCTCGTCGTCTCGCTGCTCGGCGGCGCGGTCGTCCTCGCGCTGCGCGAGAAGCAGCCGCCCGCCGCCGACACCGACGCGGCGCTCACGCGCGACGCCGAGGCCGAGACGGCGCACGAGCGCGACGACCTCTGGGTCAGCTAGACCGCTTCGAGCGTCAACTGCCGGTACGCACCGAGCCCGGAGACGCCGACGCCGACCAGGCGGAGGGCTCCGGGCCGGTCGCGCAGCCCGCGGTCGAGCAGCCGGCACGCGAGCACGGCGATCTCGTGGGGATCGTCGATGCCGTGGTCGAGTGACGTCGACCGGCTGCGGATCGAGAAGTCGGCGTAGCGGAGCTTCGTCGTCACCGTCCGCGCAACCTCGCCGCGCCGCTGCAGGCTCTCGGCGACCTCCTGCGCCTGCCGGCGCAGCTCGTCGTGGAGGAACTCCCGGTCGGTGACGTCGCGCTCGAACGTGTTCTCGGAGGAGATCGAGATTCGCTGCACGCCGAGCTCGAGGCCGCGCGGGTCGATGCCGCGCGCACGGTCGCGGAGCGCGACGCCGACGCTGCCCGGCAGGAGCCGGCGCAGCGCGTCGTCGGACAGCTCCGCCAGCGCGCCGATCGTCTCGACGCCCGCCGGCCGTAGCCGCGCCTCGGCCTTCGGCCCCACGCCCGGCAGACGGCGCACGTCGAACGGTGCGAGGAACGCCGCCTCCTGCCCCGGCACGACGACCGTCAGCCCGCCCGGCTTGCGCGCGTCGCTCGCCACCTTGCACACGACCTTGCACGGCGCGACGCCGAGCGAGCACGTCAGCGACGTCGCGGCGCGGACCGCCGTCTGCACCGCCTCGGCAACGACGCGCGCCTCGAGAAAGTCACGCGCGACTCTCTCGAGATCGAGATAGCCCTCGTCGAGGCCGGTTTGCTCGATCGTCGGCACGAGACCGCGCACGGTCGACCAGACGCTGCGCGAGTACTCGCGGTAGACGGTGTGGCGCGGGCGGACGAACACCGCGTGCGGGCAGCGGCGGATCGCCTCGGCGGCGCTCATCGCCGAGTGGATGCCGAAGCGGCGCGCGACGTAGTTGGCGGTCGCGACGACGCCGCGGCCGCGCGGGTCGCCGCCGACGACGAGCGGCTGCGAGCGCAGCTCCGGGTTCTCCAGCTCCTCGACGGCGGCGTAGAACGCGTCGAGGTCGAGGTGCGCGAGGATCACGCGAACAAATGTACGGCCGGGTCAGGACCGCAGCCGCGCGAGCAGCAGCGCCGAGCAGCGCGCGTCGGAGTGGAACAGGTCGGGGAAGTCGACCCGGCTGCAACCGAGCTTTGCGCCGTCGACGGTGTCGGTCCACACGAACCCGCGCTCGCGGAACAGCGCCGGCACCGTCGCCAGGAACTCGTGCCACGGCGGCATGCGCTCCAGGACGCGCAGCATCTGCGGCGGCTCGGGCGGCGCGAACCCGATGACCCTCCAGTGGCGGCGCTTCGCCAGGTCGAGCGCTTCCGCGAGCACGCGGACACGCTTCGCATCCCACCGCCAATCGGCGTAATAGCCGTTGCGCCACGTTGCGAGGTCACCCGTGAATTGGCCGCCGCCGAACTTCGCGAACCGCCGCGGGTCGAGCTCCCAGCCCCAGACGCGCGAGCCGTCGAGCCGCCACGCGAGCGCCGGGTTGAAGCGGTCGAGCACGCACGCCGGGCCGAGGCTGTCGCGCCTCCACCGGCTCCACGGCAGCTGCGCCGACTGCCGTGACAGGTTGACCGCGTGTGTGAACGTCGAGCGCGCGAGCAGGTACTCGAGCTGCTCGTACGTGCTGAGATCGGTGCTCGGCAGCGTGTAGCGCCGGTTGAACCAGAACGCCTCGACTCCGAGATAGACGGTCTGCGTCGGCCGCGCGGGCAGCGAGCGGAACAACCGGAGGATCGTCTCCGGTGCCGTCCCCGGATAGCCGAGGTTCGAGAAGCTCGGCCCGCCGCCCGTCAGCTTGAGGACGCGGCTCGACCCGACGACGAACGTGCGGGTCTGCCGGTGGAAGAACACGTCGCGCTTGAAGGACCAGTAGCGCGATCCGATCAGCTCTTCGGAGACGAGGCAGTGCTCGCTGCGGGCAGCCGCGAGTGCGTCGGGCTTCCAGACCTCGCCGAACGGATCGACCCACCAGTCGAAGGCGGCCGCCGCCGCGAGCAGCACGACGACGACCGCGAGAAAGAAGACGAGGCGGCGCATCAGAAGCGGAAGTAGATGAAGGGGTGCGCGGTGTAGACCGACGACGCGGCGACGGCGAAGAGGACGGCCGCGCCGAGGACGAGCGCGGGACGCCACCGCTCGACGGGCCAGCGCCACTCCTCGGGCAGCCCCCACGTCAGCGCGGCGGCGACGGCGATGTATGCGAGCAGGTGACCGGGCACGCCGCCGCCGAGGCCGTGCAGCCCGAGCATCCCTGCGTAGAGCGAGCCGATGCCGTCGAGCGTGCGCATCCGGAACAGCACCCAGCCGAGGACGACGAGCACGAACGTGACCGCGACGGCGAGCGGCCGCGGCAGCCGCCACCCGCGCTCGCGGCCGTGGTGCGTGCCCGTGAGGAGCGCGCCGTGGTACATCCCCCAGGCCACGAAGTTGAGCGCCGCGCCGTGCCAGAGCCCGCCGAGCGCCATCGTCGCGAACAGGTTGGCGTTGCGGCGCCGCTCGCCCTTGCGGTTGCCGCCGAGCGGGATGTACAGGTAGTCGCGCAGCCACGTCGACAGCGTCACGTGCCAGCGGCGCCAGAACTCGGCCGGGCTCGCCGAGCGGTACGGCCGGTCGAAGTTCCACGGCAGCTCGATCCCGAAGATCCGCGCGAGCCCGATCGCCATGTCGGAGTACGCGCTGAAGTCGAGATAGATCTGGAAGCCGAAGCCGACCGCCGCCGACCAGGCCGCGACGACGCCGAGCGAGCCGACGCGACCGAGATAGAGGTCGACGTAGCGCGCGATCCCGTCGGCGAGCAGCACCTTCTTCGCGAGCCCGAGCGTGAACAGCAGCAGCCCGCTGCGCACCCGGTCGGCGTCGAAGCGGTGCTTGACCGTGAGCTGCGGCTGCAGGATGCCGTAGCGGACGATCGGGCCGGCGATCAGGTGCGGGAAGAACGAGATGAAGAACGCGTACCGCAGCAGGTCGCGCTCCGCAGGGAGCGTGCCGCGGTAGACGTCGACCATGTACGAGATCCCTTCGAACGTGTAGAAGCTGATCCCGATCGGCAGCACGATCCCGTGCAGGAACGTGTGCACGCCCGGCAGCCGCTGACCGGTCAGGATGCGCAGCGCGTCGAGCGCGTACCCGCCCGCGAAGCCCGCGTACTTGAACCACGCGAGCAGCGCGAGGACGCCGGCGACGCCGGTCGCGAGCACGAGCCGCTCGGGCCGGCGCTCGAGCACGCGGCCGGCCGTGTACGAGATCGCGGTCGAGCCGGCCATCAGCGCCGGGAACCACCAGTCGGCGTACGCGTAGAAGTAGTACGAGGCGCCGACGACGAGCAGCAGGCGCAGGCGGTGCTGCGGCAGCGCGAAGTAGCCGGCCGCGACGAGCGGCAGGAAGCCGAGGAGGAACGGGAAGCTGTTGAAGAGCACGACGCCGGATAGTCTGCTCCCCGTGGCGGTCCTCACCTCGCAGGTTGAGCGGTCGGACGAGTTCACACGCCGCCGCGACCGGATGGTCGGCCTCGTCGGCGAGCTTCGCGAGCGGACGGCGCAGGTCGCGCGCGGCGGCGGCGAGCGCGCCGTCGAGCGGCACCGCTCGCGCGGGAAGCTGACCGCACGCGAGCGGATCGACCGGCTGGTCGACCCCCACACGGCGTTGCTCGAGCTGAACGCGCTCGCCGCGTGGGAGCTCTACGACGGTGACGCGCCGGGCGCCGGCATCGTCACCGGGATCGGCGTCGTCGAGGGGCGCGAGTGCGTGATCGTCGCGAACGATGCGACCGTCAAGGGCGGCTCCTACTTCCCGCTGACCGTGAAGAAGCACCTGCGCGCGCAGGAGGTGGCGGCGCAGAACAGGCTGCCGTGCCTCTACCTCGTCGACTCGGGCGGCGCCTTCCTGCCGCTGCAGGCCGAGGTCTTCCCCGACCGCGAGCACTTCGGCCGGATCTTCTTCAACCAGGCGCAAATGTCGGCGGCCGGGATCCCGCAGATCGCGGTCGTCATGGGCTCGTGCACGGCCGGCGGCGCGTACGTGCCGGCGATGAGCGACGAGACGGTGATCGTCCGCGGCACCGGCACGATCTTCATCGGCGGGCCGCCGCTCGTGAAGGCCGCCACCGGCCAGGACGTCTCCGCGGAGGAGCTCGGCGGGGCCGACGTACACACGCGCCGCTCCGGCGTCGCCGACCATTACGCCACGTCGGACGAGCACGCGCTCGCGCTCGCGCGCGGGATCGTGCGCAACCTGCATTCCCGCCGGCTCGAGCCGCCGTGGGACGTCGCCGAGCCGGAGCCGCCGGCGCTCGACCCGGCCGACCTCTACGGTCTCATCCCCGAGGACTTCCGCCAGCAGGTCGACGCGCGTGAGCTGATCGCGCGCATCGTCGACGGCTCGCGTTTCCAGGAGTTCAAGCAGCTGTACGGCGAGACGCTCGTCACCGGGTTCGCGCGCATCGAGGGCTACCCGGTCGGCATCCTCGCGAACAACGGCGTCCTCTTCGCCGAGTCGTCGCAGAAGGGCGCGCACTTCATCGAGCTCTGCTGCAAGCGGCGCGTCCCGCTCGTGTTCCTGCAGAACATCACCGGCTTCATGGTCGGCACGGAGTACGAGGCAGGCGGCATCGCGCGCGACGGCGCCAAGCTGGTGATGGCGGTCGCGAACGCAGCCGTGCCGAAGTTCACGGTCGTCACCGGCGGCTCGTTCGGCGCGGGCAACTACGCGATGTGCGGCCGTGCGTACGAGCCGCGGCAGCTGTGGATGTGGTCGAACGCGCGCATCTCGGTGATGGGCGGCCAGCAGGCCGCCACCGTGCTGAAGATGGTCGGCGACATCGACGAGGACGCGATCACGAGGAAGTACGAGGAGGAGGGCAACCCGTACTACTCGACGGCGCGCCTCTGGGACGACGGGATCATCGACCCGCTCGACACGCGGCGCGTGCTCGCGCTCGGCCTGGCCGCAGCGCTCAACGCGCCGATTCCCGAGACGACGTTCGGCGTCTTCCGCATGTGATGGCGTACTCGGTCGTCCACATCGACGAGATCGAGGGTGCGGGGCCCGGCGGCGCGGTCAAGTTCGTGCGCCGGCGGCTCGGCGTCGAGGCGTTCGGGATCAACTGGTTCGACGTACCCGCAAGCGTCCCCGGCCCAGAGCACGACGAGACGTCGACGGAGCACGAGGACGTGAACGTGATCCGCTTCGACCCGGAGACGACGCGGCAGATCGTCGCCGGCGCCGACGGCTGCACGATGATCGCCGTCGGTGCGCGCCGCGGCGCCTGCGAGCCGCGGGGCCCGTTCTGATCGCGCGCATCCTCATCTGGAACCTGTTCGACTCGAACACGCCGCTCGAGGTGCTGCGCGACCGCCTGCCCGAGCTGCCCGAGGGCGATCGCTGGGTGTCGAACGAGGCGCAGGACCGGCTCGGCCTGATCACGTTCGGCGACGACCTGCCCGATCTCGGCGACGTGCCGCAGCTGATCGGCGTCGAGCCCGTGATCGCCGAGGAGTTCAACGTCGAGTGACGCGCGCGGCGTCCGCGCTCGCCCTCGCGGTCTGCTTCCTCCTCGTCTTCTGGTCGCTGACGCACCACACGACGCCGAAGCGGTCGCTGATCGTCGACACGCCGGTGTACGAGCTGTACGGGGATGCCGTGGCGGACGGCGCCGTGCCGTACCGCGACTTCCGGCTCGAATACCCGCCCGCGGCGCTGCCGGTGTTCATCCTCCCGTCCCTCGGCCGCGAGCGCGATCTCGCCGCGTACGGCCGCTGGTTCGACCGGGAGATGGCGCTCTGCGCGTGCCTCGCCGTGGTGGGCGTCGTGCTCGCGCTGCGCGCGCTCGGAGCGACGGCGGCGCACGAGCTCGTCGCGCTCGGGGTCGTCACGGGAGCGCCGCTCCTCCTCGGGCCGGTCGTGCTGTCGCGCTTCGACTACTGGCCCGCCGCACTCGCGGTCCTCGCGCTCGCCGCGCTGCTCCACGAGCGGGTCGCGGCCGCGGCCGTGCTCGCGGGCGTCGCGATCGGCGCGAAGCTCTGGCCGGCGGTGCTCCTCCCGTTCGCGCTGGTCTGGCTCTGGCGCCGGCGAGGCACGCGGAGCGCGGTTGCCTTCGGCGGCGTCGCCGTCGCCGTCGTCGCAGCGATCTTCATCCCGTTCATCGCGCTCTCGCCCGCCGGCGTCTGGCACAGCGTGCGCGTGCAGTTCGTCCGGCCGCTGCAACTCGAGAGCCTGGGCAGCGCCGTTCTGATCACCGCGCACCATCTCTTCGGCGGCGGGCTCGGCGTCGGCAATGCCTACGGGTCGCAGAACGCGCTCAGCGCGGCGAGCGGGCCTGCTGCCGCGGTGACGACGGTGTTGCTCGTCCTTGCTCTCGTCGCTGTGTTCGTCGGGTTCGTCCGCGGCGAGCCGACCGGCGCGCGGCTCGTAGCAGCATGTGCCGCTGCGACGGCGGCGCTGCTCGCGTTCGGCAAGGTGTTCTCGCCGCAGTTCCTGATCTGGCTCGTCCCGCTCGTGCCGCTCGTGCCGAGCCTCGTGGCGGACGCGCTGCTCGCGGCGGCGCTGCTCCTGACGCAGACCTGGTTCCCGCGCAACTACTGGGACTTCGCGAACGGGCTCTACGTGCGCGAGTCGCTCGAGGTGCTCGCGCGCGACATCGTCGTCGTCGCCCTCTTCGCAGTGCTCGCTACGCGAGTGCTGCGTCGAGCTCGCGCCGCTCGTCCGGCGTCAGCTGGCGCAGCGGCGCGCGCACGTCCGGCTGGAGCGGCACCCCGCGACCTCTGACGACGTGCTTCAGCGCCGCGTGCCGCGGGAAGCGCTCGATCGTGTCGCGCAGCGACGCCAGCTCGTCGCTCCGTTCGTGCACCGCGGCCGCGACCCGCTCGGGGAAGGCGCTGCCGAGGGCCGAGACGGCGCCGACGGCGCCCGCGCTCATGCCGCGGCCGATGAACGCCTCGGGGCCGACGAAGACGTCGAGCCCGACGTCGAGATACGGCGCGAACGCGTCATACGGCGTGTCCGACACCTTCATCCCGGCGAGATTCGGCGCAGCGTCGCGCAACCGCTCGAGCACCGCGCGCGAGACGGCGTAGCCGCTCGCCCGTGCGAACTCGTAGACGTAGAACGGCACCGGCGCGCACGCGCGCGCGGCCGCCGCGAGGTGCGCGAAGATCGACTCCTCGTCGAGCGGAAAGTACGGCGGCGAGATGACGGCGACCGCGTCGGCCCCGGCCGCCGCCGCGTGCTCGGCCAGCGCGACCGTGTCGCGCGTCGTCTGCATTCCCGCGTGGACGGCGATCTGCAGGCGTCCGTGCGCCGCAGCGACGAACGCCGTCGCGATCTCGCGCCGCTCGGCGAGGTCGAACAGCATTCCCTCTCCCGTCGTCCCCATCGCGAGCGCGCCGTCGAGCCCGCCCGCGACGAGAAAGTCGACGTACGGGCCGACCGCGTCGCGGTCGAGCCGGTCGTCGCGCAGCGGCGTCAGCGCCGCGGCTATCGCACCGCGCAACATTCGGCTGGGCAGCATTAGGCTGACCAGTGTGGCGAATCTGACCGTCGAGCGGGACGGGAGCGTCCTGCGCATCACGTTGACGCGTCCGGACCGCCGCAACGCGTTCGACGCAGCGCTCATCTCCGAGCTCGCGGAGGCGTTCGTCGACGTCGGCCGGGCGAGCGCCGTCGTGCTCGCCGGCGAGGGCAAGAGCTTCTGCGCGGGCGCCGACGTCGACTGGATGCGGTCGTCGGCGTCGCTGGCGTACGACGAGAACGTCGCGGACGCGAACGCGATGCGGCAGATGTTCGAGTCGATCGACCGCTGCCCCGCGCCGGTCGTCGCCCGCGTGCAGGGGCACGCGCTCGGCGGCGGAGCCGGGCTCGTCGCAACCGCCGACATCGCGATCGCCGCGCCGAGCACGCAGTTCGCGTTCTCGGAGGTGAAGCTGGGGATCATCCCCGCCGTCATCTCGCCGTTCGCGCTCGCGAAGATCGGCGGCGGCAGCGCGCGCCGCTACTTCGTCACCGGCGAGCGGTTCGATGCCACGACGGCGCTGCGGATCGGCCTCGTCAGCGAAATTGCGGACGACCTCGACGGAGCGGTCGACCGCGCCGTCGGCGAGCTGCTCACGGCCGGCCCGCAGGCGGCGCGCTGGGCCAAGCGGCTCGTCCGCGAGCGGCCGGACGGCGCCGAGACTGCGCGCTGGATCGCCGAGCGTCGCACCTCGGACGAGGGGCAGGAGGGGCTCGCCGCCTTCCTCGACCGGCGCAAGCCGAACTGGCGCCGCTAGGACAACTGGAGGAGGCCGCGCCGCCGGTGCGCGGTCAGGTAGCGCGCGCCGTCCGGCCCGGCGACGACGGACCGGCGCACGTCCTTCGGGACGATCGTCGCGTCGCCGGCGCGCAGCTCCCGCGCCTCACCGTCGATGGTGAGCGTGATCGAGCCGGCGACGACGGCGTAGACGACGTCGAGCTTCGAGACGGTCTCGCCGGGGCCGTCGCCCGCCGGCCACTCGAGAAGCGTCGCGTTCAGCTCCTCGCTCTCCGCACCCCAGATGGGGCCGCCGTTCATCAGTAGCCGAACGACGCGAGCAGCCGCGAGGTCACGTGCACGTTCGTCGTCGCGCTCGCGTAGCGCCCGTCGTCCGCCACCTGCACCCGGTAGTTGCCGGCGTGCAGGCGGAGCGGCGCGTGGAACGTCCCGTTTGCTGCGAGGTGCGGGTGCGCGACGAGCCGCCAGCCGGACGCCTCCTGCCGCCAGACGCTGATCGTCCCCCGCGTCTTCGGGCGGATGTCGCCGGCGAGGAGGTCGGCGCCGGCGGGCGTCACCTGCAGCTTCGGCGCGACGTCGACCGACACCTCGGGGCCGACGACGCCGTCGATGCTCAGGCGGTAGATCGTCCGCGCCTGCGGCTGCACCGTCACGGCCTCGGCGCCGTCGACGAGCTTCAGCCGCTTCCAGGCGCCGGCGCCGATCCGCCGCTCGAGGCGGGCGCCGGGGATGCCGGCGACGCTCGCCTTCAGCGTCAGCTCGTTGCCGTACCGGACACGCGTCTGCGCCGCTGCGAGGCTGAGTCGGCCGACGTCGAACCACGTCGACTGCAGCCCGAGCCGGCGGCGGAAGTCGGCGGCGGCGATCCGGCGCGAGCCGACGACGACGGTCGTGACGCGGCCGTCCTTCGCCCGCTCGAGCTTCAGCGTTCCCGCACCGGCCAGCTTCGCCGCCGTCAGCACGACGCGCCACGAGTGGTGCGGCGACAGCGTGTCGTACGGATCGCTGACCGACCGCAGGTATGGGATGTCGCCGAGCGCCGGCCATACCTCGCGCACGTCCGCGGTGCGGCCGCCCGACGTCGAGTAGAAGAACGTCGTCGCGACTCGGCCGTGCCACGTCAGCACCTTCATCGCCGTGCGCTGCACCGCGAAGTTCGTCTGCGGCGTCTCGTACGCAATGCCGCCGTAGACCTGACTGCGCGTGTCCGAGAACAGGTCGAAGTGCTTGTTCGGGTGGAGCGTGGCGAGAGCGTACGAGCGCGCAGCAACTGCCTGCGACTCGAGCGCGGCGAGGCTCCAGTTGTGCGGCATCTCGCCGCCGACGACGCCGCGCACGTAGTCGTCGAGCGCGAGCGAGTTGACGACCGAGAGCCGCTTCCCGCCGCGACGGACGAGCAGGAGCCCGTGGTACGGACGGCCCTTCCACGTCAGCGGGGCGCTCGGGCAGTCGTAGACCAGCGGCGAGCGGAGCGCACGCTTCACCCGCACGACCGCGAACGACTCGTGATGCGCATGCCGCTTGCCGGAGACATGGACGCGTTTCTGACCGACGGGCAGCTTCAGTGCGCGGTTGACGCCGTACGTTCCAGGCGGCAGCGCGAACGTGCGCCCGGTTGCGTCGCTGACGCGGAGCGTGCCGGGGCACGCGACGGTGACGCGCGGCTGCGCGGTCGCGAGCAGCACGCGGACGTGCGAGACGGGAGCCTGCGAGAGCTGCGTTCCCGGGTAGTAGTGCGCGAGGATCCGCTGGTACGTCCAGCCGTGCTGCGCGAAGCCGTACGCCCCCCACTGGCTCATCCCGACACCGTGGCCCCAGCCGTGGCCGGTCACGACGAGCTTCGTCGCGCCGGACGCCGGCGCGGCGACGACGAGGGCCGCGAGCAGAGCTGTCAGACCGCAGCGTCGCATCAAAGACGCGCCAGGGTACCGCACTCTAGGCTTTTGCGTGATGGTTGAAATCGACAAACTCCTGGTCGCAAACCGGGGTGAGATTGCTCTGCGGATCTTCCGCGCGTGCGCGGCCGAGGGCATCGCCACGGTCGCCGTCGTCGCGCCCGACGACCGGGGTGCGCTGCACGCGCGGAGCGCCGGCGAGGTCGTCGAGATCGCGTCGTACCTCGACGCCGCCGAGCACGTGCGCGCAGCGCGCGAGACCGGCGCCGACGCTGTCCACCCCGGCTACGGGTTCCTCTCCGAGAGCGCAGAGCTCGCAGAGGCGGTCCTCGGTGCCGGGCTGACGTGGGTCGGGCCGCCGCCCGCCGCGCTGCGCGCCGGCGGCGACAAGCTCGCGGCCAAGGAGACGGCGCGGGCGGCGGGCGTCCCCGTACTGCCGACCGGGACGCCGGAGGAGATCGGCTTCCCGCTGCTCGTCAAGGCGGCGGCGGGCGGCGGCGGCCGCGGCATGCGGATCGTCCGCCGCGCCGACGAGCTCGACGAGGCGGTGGCGGCCGCACGGCGCGAGGCGGCGGCCGCGTTCGGCGACGACACCGTGTTCTTCGAGCGCTACCTCGAGCGGCCGCGGCACGTCGAGATCCAGGTGCTCGCCGACTCGCACGGCAACGTCGTCGCGCTCGGCGAGCGCGAGTGCTCGATCCAGCGGCGCCACCAGAAGGTGCTCGAGGAGTCGCCCTCCCCCGCGCTCGATCCCGCGCTGCGCGCGGCGATGAGCGAGGCGGCGGTCGCATTCGCACGGGCGATCGGCTACGAGAGCGCCGGGACTGCGGAGTTCGTCCTCGAAGGGCGCGACTTCTGGTTCCTCGAGCTGAACGCGCGAATCCAGGTCGAGCACCCCGTCACGGAGCTCGTGACGGGGATCGACATCGTGCGGGAGCAACTCCGAATCGCGGCCGGCGAGGTCCTGTCTTTCCAGGGAACCGATCTGCGAGGACACGCGGTCGAGGTTCGGCTGTA
>DASXWV010000087.1:0-3690 GCA_036503495.1 Gaiellaceae bacterium | reverse complement strand
CGGCAGTGGTGCAGCGCCTCGCGAACGGCGTCGAGGCGCGCGAGCAGCGGCGAGATCGACTCGACGGTCAGCCACCCGTCGACGCTCCAGTAACGGAGCGCGGCGTGACGCCACGCGTGCAGCGCCGGCTCGAGCTCGTCGACGCGCGAGACGTTCAGATCGGAGAGCTGCGGCCGGATCCGGCCGGTGTCGACGACGCGGTAGCCCCAGTGCCCGCCGGCCAGCTCGACGTGCGGCGTCAGCGCCGCGCGCACGAGCTCGGGATCGGGATGCGCCCACGGCACACCGGTCAGCACGCCGACGTGACCTCGCTCGTGGAAGCCGTACCGACCCGCCCTGCCTGCGATCTGCGCGATCTCCCACGGCTCGAGGTCGCGCCGCTCCTTGCCGTCGAACTTGTCGGTCTCGGCGAAGAGCAGCGTCTCGCACGGCAGGTTGACGCCGTGCCCGAGCACGTCGGTCGCCGCGCACACCTCGGCGCTGCCGGAGAGGAAGCGGTCGATCTCCTCGCGACGCGACGCGAGCGGCATCGCGCCGTACAGGACGGCGACCTTCCCCGGATGCAGCTGGTTCAGCTCGCCCGCGAGCCCGATCACGGCGCGCCGCGAGAACGCGACGACGACGGTGCCGGGACGCAGCCCCGCGATCCCCTTCTTCCCCGTCCAGTCGAGCGGCGCCTTGCGCTCGAAGAACCGCACCTCGACGTCGGGGAACGCCTCCTCGACGAGCGGCAGCGCCTCGACTGCCCCCAGCAGGAGGATGTGGCGGTAGTCGCCGCCGAGCATCAGCCGCGTCCACGCCGACCCGCGCTCGTCGTCCTCCGCCCACTGCACCTCGTCGAGCACGAGCGTCTCGCCGCGCATCGGCGCCATCTCGGCGGTGCAGCAGACGATCGGCGCGCCGGGGTTGACGCGCTCCTCGCCGGTGACGAGGCCGACGCGCTCCTCGCCGATGTCGGCCGCGAGGCGGCGGTGCGCCTCCTGCGCGAGCATCCGCAGCGGCGCTGCGTAGACGCCCTCCCCCGACTCGATCAGGAACTGCAGCGCGTCGTGCGTCTTGCCCGAGTTCGTCGGGCCGAGGTGCGCGACGACGCTCTCCGGCTCGCGCGTTCGCCGCGGCAGCCGGACCGTCAGCTCGGAGACCGGCTTGCGCACGGGCTCCTGGCGGCGCTGGTAGCGCTCGCTTCTGCTCGGTCGCTTCTGCCGTCCGCGGGCCATGCCCGCACGGTACTTACGAGGTGGGACGCGCCAGGACGCTGAGCGCGGTGGCGAGCGCCTCGTCATCGGTCGTGCGCGGGTCGTCGCGCGCGCGGATCTGCGGTGCGATGCCGATGCCGGCGAGATCCTCGCCGGACGGCGTCGTGTAGTGCGCGACCGACAGCTTCAGCGCGGCGCCGTTCTCGAGCGGATCGACCGCCTGGACGAGCGCCTTGCCGAACGTGCGCTCGCCGACGATCGTCGCGCGGTGGTGGTCGCGCAGCGCCGCCGCGACGATCTCCGCCGCGCTCGCGGTGTAGCGGTCGACGAGCACGACGAGCGGCAGGTGCGTGACCCGGCCGGGGATCGCACTCAGCGCCTGCTGCGGCTGGTGCGCGCCCTGCAGCGTGACGATCACGCCGCGGTCGATGAACACCGACGTCACCGTCACCGCCTGCGTCAGGAGGCCGCCCGGGTCGTCGCGGAGGTCGAGGACGAGCCCCTTCGCGCCCTGCCGCTGCAGCATCCGGACCTCGCGCCGCACCAGGACGGCGGTGCCGACCGCGAACTCGGTCACGTGCACGACGCCCCAGCGCCGCCCGCCGAGCGAGACGAGCCGCGCCGTCACCGCCGGCGCGTGGATCGTCGCGCGGCGCACGGTCAGATCGAGGCGGTGCCCGGACCGGTCGATGAGGAGGTGGACGTAGGTGCCGGGCCGGCCGAGGATCCGCGCGACGACGCCCGACATGCTGAGCCGGCTCGCGACGGTGCCGTCGATCTCCCGGATGATGTCGCCGACATGGACGCCCGCGCGCAGCGCCGGGCCGCGCCGGAGCGAGACGACGACGTACTTGCGACCGGCGGGAAGCACGCCGGCGCCGATGCCGCTGTACGTCGACGCCGTTTCCTGCCGGACGAGCCGGTACGTCGACGGCGCCATGTACACCGTGTACGGGTCGTCGAGCGCCGAGATCATCTTCCGAACCGACGCGAGGCGGAGGACGCTCGCGGGGACGGGCCGGTAGTACGCGTCGGCGAGCGCCGTCCGGACCTGGTCGACGACGCCCGGCGCTGCCACCGCCGCGATCGGCCGGCTCTTCGCGGACATGCGGGAGCCGACCAGGAACGCTCCGCCGAGCGCCAGGACGACCGCCGCCGAGATGAGGAGCCGCCGCATCGGGACGGCGGCAGCATAGAACTCCGGACGGCGGTTGGCTAGGCCTAGACCTGGAGGAAGCGCCGCATCGTCAGGCCGGAGCCGGCGGCGCCGAGGAGGAGCCCGGCGGCCAGCAGAGCGAGGGCGTTCAGCGCGAAGGGCAGGGCGTGGACGTCGCTGCCGCCGCCGATGTGCGGCAGGAGCGCGGGCAGTGCCACCTCCTTGCCGATCACGAGCAGGACGACCGCGACGACCGCGCCGATCAGGCCGCAGAGGAGGCCCTCCAGCATGAACGGGCCGCGGACGAACCAGTTCGTCGCGCCGACGAGCTTCATCACCTCGATCTCCCGTCGTCGCGCGAAGATCGATAAGCGGATCGTGTTCGCGATCAGCAGCGTCGACGCGACGACGAGCAGCACGACCGCGACGAGGAAGGCGATCCAGATCACCTCCGCGATCGTCAGCACGCGCTTCGCAGTCGACGAGCCCCAGTTGACGTCGTCGACGCCGGGATAGTGGCTCGCCTTGATCTGCTTCCCGAGCTCCGGCGTGTACTCGCCCTTCAGCGGCGTGACGAGGTACGCATCCGGCAGCGGGTTCGACGGCACGTGCGCGTACAGATCCGGGTACTTCCGCTTCTGCTCGGCGAATGCCTTCTCCTTCGAGACGAAGACGACGCCGCCCGGCTTCACGTGCTGCAGCCGCTTGAGCGCGCGCCCGACAGCGACCTCCTGCGAGTCGGTCGCGCCGGTCGCGAAGTAGACCTTGACCTGCAGCTCCTTCTTGATGTGGTCGCTCCACGACAGCACCCACGTGCCGAGCGCGATGAACAGCCCGAGCAGGAACATGCCGATCAGGACGGTCATCGTCGCGGCGAACGTCGTCGAGACGTTCGCGGTGATCGAGGACCACGCCTCGGAGAACAACAGCCTGACGCGACTCATTCGGAGGTGTACCCCCCGCGCCGCTCGTCACGGGCGAGCCGGCCGCCCTCGAGCGCGATCACGCGCTTGCGCATCTTGTCGACCATCTCGCGATCGTGCGTGACCATGAGGATCGTCGTGCCGGCGCGGTTGATCCGGTAGAGGAGCTGCATGATCCCGACCGACGTGTCGGGGTCGAGGTTCCCGGTCGGCTCGTCGCAGACGAGCAGCGGCGGGTGGTTGACGACGGCGCGCGCGATGGAGACGCGCTGCTGCTCGCCGCCGGAGAGCTCGTCGGGGAGCGAGTTCATCTTGTTCGCGAGCCCGACCAGCGTCATCACCTCGGGCACCTTGCGCCGGATCGAGGCGCGGCTCTCGCCCTGCACCTTGAGCGCGTAGGCGACGTTCTCGGCGG
>DASXWV010000086.1:0-14960 GCA_036503495.1 Gaiellaceae bacterium | reverse complement strand
CGGTATTAATCCGGGTTTCCCCGGGCTATCCCGATGCCGTGGGTGGATTACTCACGTGTTACTCACCCGTTCGCCGCTGTCCCCAGCCCCGAAGGGCTGGTTCTCGCTCGACTTGCATGTGTTAAGCGCGCCGCCAGCGTTCGTCCTGAGCCAGGATCAAACTCTCCGTGAAGATGGTTGCCGGCTTGGTGTTGACGTTGCCAACACTGCGCCGGCGATCGTTCACCTTGAGCTTGTGCTCAAAGGTCACGTCCCGAAGGACGTGACGAGGTTAAGTCCTCGAACCGGCAGGCCGAAGCCGACCGCTCGAGGTCTCGACGTAAACGCTTGCTGCTGAGTTTTCAAAGACCGGGCCGTCGAACGGCGGCGTAAAAAAGGCCCCGACTCGCGCCAGAGGCCTCGTAACCTTCGGATCCTAACGGGATTCGAGTGGGTCTAGAGGCGCTCCATTGTGCTCGTTTGCAGGGACTTTATTACTCCGCCCTCTCGGGCAGCCGAGGAATAGTACCAGCCTCGGACGTGCTGTCAAGCGGGTCGTAGCCGGTAGAACCGGCGCTTCCCCGCCTGGAGCAGCGCGCCGTCGAGCATAGCTGCATCGACCTCGTAGCCCGCGACGGAACCGCCGTTCACCTTGACGCCGCCCTGGTCGATCTGCCGCCGCCAGTGCGAGGCCGAGTTGCCGGCGAGCCCGGCGAGCAGCCCCGGCAGGTAGACGACGCCGTCCTCGGCGTCATAGGTCGCGTCCGGCACGTCGTCGGGCGCCTCTCCCTGCCGGACGACGCGCGTGAAGTGCTCCTCCGCCGCCCGCGCCGCCGCTTCTCCGTGCGACCGCGCGACGATGAAGCGGGCGAGCTCGAGCTTCGCGGCGAGCGGGTCGCCGGGCGGCACCGGCCGCTCGGCGACGAGCCGGTACCAGTCGTCGAGCAGCGAGTCGGGGATGCGCATCGTCCGCCCGAACATCTCCTCCGGCGGCGCCGTCAACGGGATGTTGTTGCCCACCGACGAGCTCATCTTGTCGCCGTCCCAGGAGACCAGGATCGGCGTCGTCAACGCCACCTGGGGCGCGAGCCCGTACGCCTCCATCACCTCGCGCCCCGCGAGCAGGTTGTAGAGCTGGTCGGTGCCGCCGAGCTCGACGTCGGCCTCGATCGCGACCGAGTCGTACGCCTGCATCAGCGGATAGAGGAGCTCCGAGACCGAGATCGGCTCGCCTGCGCGATAGCGCTTGTCGAAATCGTCGCGCTCGAGCATCCGCGCCACCGTGATGACGCGGCAGAGGCGCACGACGTCGGCGTAGCTCAGCTTCGAGAGCCATTCGCCGTTGTAGCGCACCTCGAGCAGCTCCGGATCGTCGCGCAGGATCGTCTTCGCCTGCTCGAGATACCGCTGCGCGTTCGAGTCGATCTCCTCGTCGGAGAGGATCGGCCGCTCGCTCGAACGCCCGGACGGATCGCCGATCCGCGTCGTGTAGTCGCCGATGATCAAAACGGCCTTGTGGCCCTCGTCCTGGAACGCCCGCATGCGCTGCAGCGGGATGCCGCGGCCGATGTGGATGTCGGGCGAGGTGACGTCGATCCCGAGCTTCACCCGCAGCGGCCGGCCGAGCGCGAGCTTCTTCTCGAGCTCGCCCTTGGGCAGCACGTCGACGGCGTTGCGCGTGAGCGCCTCGATCGGCACGGTATTGCTCGACACCGGGCCCACGATAGAACCAGAATCCGCAGCGATGCGAATGAGTCCCGTGCACCGCGATCTCGCACACCTCTCCGACGAGGCGCTCGTCGCGCTCGCTGCGCGCTCGGAGCAGTCGGCGCTCGCCGAGCTCTACGATCGCTACGGCCGCCCGGCCTACGGCCTGGCGCTGCGCGTGCTCCGCGACGACGCGCTGGCCGAGGACGCGGTGCAGGACGCATTCATGACGCTCTGGCGGACGGCCTCGCGCTTCGTTCCGGAGAAAGGGAAGGCGAGCACCTGGATCCTGACGCTCGTGCACCGTCGCGCGGTCGATGTCGTCCGCCGCGAGCAGCGGCGGCGCGTCGACTCGCTCGACGTGGTGCCGGAGCCCGCAGGCGCGCGCGGCGCCGACGAGGAGGCGTGGCTCCGGCTGCAGCGCGAGCGTGTCCAGGCGGCGTTGAAGCAGCTCCCTGACCAGCAGCGAGAAGCGCTCGAGCTCGCGTACTACGGCGGTTTCACGCAGACCGAGCTCGCCGAACGGCTCGGCCAGCCGGTGGGGACGATCAAGAGCCGGATGTTCAACGGGCTCGCGCGCCTGCGCGAGCTCCTCGGCGACGGCACCATGGAGGCAGCATGGATGCGCACGACCTGACGGCCGCCTACGCACTGCACGCGCTCGACGAGCGCGAGCGAGACGAGTACGAGAACCATCTCGCGCAGTGCGAGCCCTGCCGCGACGAGCTCGCCGTGCTGACGGAGTCGGCCGCCGCGCTCGCGTGGGCCGTCGAGTCGCCGGCGCCGCCGCCGGAGCTGCGGCAGCGGATCCTCGACGCCGCGGCCGCCGGGCATGAGAACGTCGTGCCGCTGCGCGCGCGGCGCCCGATCTGGCAGGGGATCGCAGCCGTCGCAGCGTGCGCCGCGGTCGGGCTCGGCGTCTGGGCGGCGACGCTCCACAACTCGCTCGCGCACGAGCGCGGCCGGCAAGGCGCGCTTTCGGTCGCGGCCGATCCGTCCTCGCACAAGGTCTCGCTCCAGGGCCGGCACGGGATGGTCGCGGTCGCGCACAACGGCGACGCCGTGCTCGTGGTCGACGGGCTCGACCCGGCGCCCGTCGGCAAGACGTACGAGGCGTGGGTGATCCCGCCGGGCGGCAAGCCGGTCGCGGCGGGGACGTTCGACGGCGGCGACGGCATGACGATGGTGAAGCTGCGGCAGCCGGTGCCGCGCGGCGCGACCGTCGCGGCGACCGTCGAGCGGGACGGCGGCGTCGACGCGCCGACGCAGGAGCCGTTCCTCAGCGCGGAGACGTAGCGCGCAGCCCGAAGACCTCGCCGACGAACGCGAGCGTCGCCTCGAGCGAGCGCACGATGTTCTCCTCCTTGCGGAACCCGTGCCCCTCGCCCTCGAAGGCGATGTACTCGTACGGGATCCCTTTCCGCTCGAGCACCTCGACCATCATCTCGGCCTGCGCAGGCAGGACGACCTTGTCGTCGAGCCCCTGCAGCAGAAGCATCGGCCGCTCCAGCCGGTCAGCGACGTGGATCGGCGAGCGCTCGCGATACAGGTCGGCGCGCTCGGGGTACGGGCCGATCATCGAGTCGAGGTACCGCGACTCGAACTTGTGCGTGTCGGTCGCGAGCGCCTCGGCGTCGGCGACGCCGAAGTACGAGACGCCGGCCGCGAACGCGGCCGGCTCGAACGTCATCGCGCAGAAGACGACGTAGCCGCCGGCGCTGCCGCCCTCGACCCAGGTGCGGTCGGGGTCCGCGTCGCCCTGCTCGGCGAGATACCGCGCCGCAGCGATGCAGTCCTGCCAGTCGACGACGCCCCAGCGGCCGTTCAGCAGCTCGCGGTAGGCACGGCCGTAGCCCGTGCTGCCGCGGTAGTTGACGTCGACGACGCCGATGCCGCGCGACGTGAAGTACTGCGTCTCGATGTCGAACTGCGGGGACGAGTGCGCCGTCGGCCCGCCGTGGCAGATCACCCGCAGCGGCGGCCGCTCGTCGTCGGGGCCTTCCGAATCGGCGCTCGCCGGCGGATAGAAGAACGCATGCGCCGCTCCTTCGCCGTCGGTCGTCGGGAACTCGATCGCTCGCGGCACCGACACGGATGCCGGATCGAGATCGACCTCGAGCGAGCGGCGCACGATGCGCTCGGCGCCGCCGTCGACGTCGAGCGTCACCACCGCCGGCGGCCGGCTGCCCGAGGCTGCGACCAACGCGACCGCCGTTTCATGTGCCGCGATCGAATGCGCGAACGCCGTCCACGGTGTGTCGATCCGGCCGCGTCCCACGGCCCAGAGCTCGTCCGTCGCGCGGCGCGTGAGCACGTAGACGACGTCGCCGTCACCGAGGAAGGCATACCGCGTCATGCCGAACACCCACGCCGGGAAGCCGATCTCGGCGTCGTCGTGGCGCGTCAGCTGCTCGCCTTCGGCGTACAGATTCCACCAGCCGGTGTCGTCGGCGAGCCAGTGCAGGCGGCCGTCCGGCGACCACTGCGGGTCGAGCACGGACACGTCGGAGCCGCCGGCGACGCGTGTCCCGTCGACGACGAGCTCCGTGCCGTCCCACGGCATCCGCGGGTGGTCCCACTCGAGCCACGCGAGCCGCGCGCCGTCCGGTGACGGCCGCGGCGCCATGTAGAAGTCCCGCCCGCCGGCGACGATGGTCGGCTCGGCCGAGCCGTCGGCCGGGAACGAGACGAGCTCGTTCGTCACCGTCTCGCCCTCGTGCCGCTCGCGGACGCAGTAGACGATCGAGCCGTCGGCCGAGACGGCGCCGTCGGCGTAGCGGACGTCGCCGCCTTCCGGCGTGATCGGGCCGTGTCCGACGCGGTGGACGCGGCCGTCCGTGAACTCCGAGTAGAAGACTGCGTCGCCGTGGTACCAGACGGCGCCGCCGCCGTACTCGTGGGCGCGCGTGCGGGCGTTCGAGCCCGCCGGCGTCAGGTCGCCGAGCTGCTCGTCGACGACGACGGCGCGACCGCCCTCGTCGGCCCGGGTCTCGGCCCAGCGAGGGCGGCCGAGCGAGAGGTCGAGCGCGCTGAAGCTCTTGCCGGACGCCCGGGCCACGGTGGCGGCGTCCAGCGCCGAGGGCCACGTCCCGTAGGGCCGCCGAACCACGTCTACAATCCTCCCACCTTCCGTGCCCCTCCTGCGTAGACACCGTCCCGAACGGCGCAGGCGCCGGATCCGCAAGCTTCGCCTTCTCGCGCTCCTGGCCGTCCTGTTCGTGCTCGCCGCCACCGCGTTCTCGTACGGGGCGGTCGTTGCGGTCAACGAGCAGCTGAGCGGCCTCGACCCCTTCCGGCAAGCGACGCGCCAGCAGGTCGACGGCTACGTGTACGCGGCCGACGGCCACACGATCCTTGCCGTCCTCCGCGGCAGTCAGAGCCGCGTGCTCGTGCAGAGCAAGCAGATCTCGCCCTGGGTCAAGCAGGCGATCGTCGCGGCCGAGGACCGCCGCTTCTACGAGCATCGCGGCATCGACTTCCGCGGCATGGCCCGCGCGCTCTGGGCCGACATCCGCCACAAGTCGGCGCTGCAGGGCGGCTCGACGATCACGCAGCAGTTCGTCAAGAACGAGCTCGTCGGCTCGCGCCGGTCGATCACCCGCAAGCTCCGCGAGGCGGTGCTCGCGCACGAGCTCGAGCAGAAGTGGAAGAAGGACACGATCCTCACCGCGTACCTCAACACGATCTACTTCGCCAACGGGGCGTACGGGATCGAGCGCGCCGCCCGCACCTACTTCGGGCACAGCGCACGCAAGCTGACGCTCCCGCAGGCCGCGCTCCTCGCCGGCATCCCCGAGGATCCGAGCCTCTACGACCCGGTCGCGCACCCGAAGACGGCAGAGGCGCGCCGGACGCTCGTCCTCCGGTTGATGCTGGAGCAGGACATCATCACAGCGCGGCAGTTCCGCGCCGCGAAGCGCGCACCGATGCCCGATCCGCGCGACGTGCACCTCTCGGGCGTCGTCGGGCAGGCGCCGTACTTCGGCGAGTACGTGAAGTCGCAGCTGCTCGCGAACAAGCAGATCGGGCCGAAGCGGACATTCGGCGGCGGCCTCCGCGTGTACACGACGATCGACCTCGGATTGCAGCGCGCGGCGCGCGCGGCGATCGACAAGTGGCTGCCGAGCACGGACGGGCCGCAGGCTGCGCTCGTCGCGATCAACCCTGCGAACGGTGCCGTGCTGGCGATGTTCGGCGGCCGCAACTTCCATGCGAGCCAGTTCAACCTCGCGGTGCAGGGGGAGCGGCAGCCGGGATCGTCCTTCAAGCCGTTCGTGCTCGCGACCGCGCTCGCGCAGGGGATCGCGCCGCAGACGACCTTCGTGTCCAAGCCGGTCTCGATCTTTCTCGGCGACAAGTACTGGCCGGTCCACAACTACGAGGGCGAGTACCTCGGGCCGATCGACTTGTGGAAGGCGATCTCCGCCTCGGACAACTCCGTCTTCGCGCAGCTGACGAAGCTCGTCGGCCCGCAGCATGTCGCTGCGACGGCGCATCGGCTGGGGATCACGAGCAAGCTCGACGGCGTCTTCTCGATCGGCCTCGGCTCGCAGGCAGTCAACCCGCTCGAGATGGCGCGCGCGTACGCAACCTTCGCGAACGGCGGGTACCGCATCGACGGCAAGGTCTTCGGCGACGCGCCGCGCGCGGTCACGCACATCGACGACGTCGCCGGCAAGGTCGTGTTCGCGAACGCGCCCGTCCGGCGCCAGCAGCTGACTCCGGCCGAGGACGCGCTGCTCACGCAGATGCTCGAGGGCGTCGTCACGAGCGGCACCGGCCGGGCGGCCGCGCTCCCGGGCTGGACGGTCGCCGGCAAGACCGGGACGACGGAGAACTACGGCGACGCGTGGTTCGTCGGCTACACGCCGCAGCTCGTGACCGCCGTCTGGGTCGGCTATCCGGACAAGCTGCGCCCGATGACGTCGGAGTTCCACGGTGGCCCGGTCGCCGGCGGCACCTATCCCGCGCTGATCTGGAAGGCGTTCATGCAGAACGCGCTGAAGGAGATCCACGCCCAGCCGCGCGGCTTCCCATCGCCCCCGTACCTCTCCGTCGAGACGCGCCGGGTCACCTACCGCAACGGTCGCATCCAGATCGACAACGGGCGGTGCCGCGACAGCGAGTCCGTCGTCTACTTCGTCGGCCACGCTCCTGCGACGACGGCGAACTGCAAGCCCAACGAGGTCGACGTGCCGAACGTCGTCGGCCTGCGCGTCTCGAGCGCGCGCAGCCGGCTCGCGGCGCAACCGCTGACGCCGCAGCTGATCTACAAGCCGGCGACACCGGGCGAGCGCGTCGGCGTCGTCGTCCGCCAGTTCCCGCGCACGGGGACGCTCGCGTCGTTCGGCCGGGTCACGCTCGTGCTCGCGAAGCCGCTGCACGGCGTCGTGCCGCCGACCGTCGGCCTCGACGTCGCGCACGCGCGCTCGCTGCTCCGCGCGCAGAAGCTGCGCGTCGCCGTCGCGTTCGGCAAGGGGAAGCCCGGCCGTGTGCTCTGGCAGAAGCCCGCGGGCGGTGTCGCCGCCGCGCCGGGGATGACCGTCCGGCTCAAGGTCGGAGCGGCCGGCTGAGGAAACGCGACCCGGCGAGGGCGTAGCGCCACGGCAGCGCGGCCGCCTGCGTGATGCCGATGCGCGGCCCGACGGCGATCTCCGGCGTTTCCGCGCGCGCGTGCAGCTCGAACGGTGGGCGGTCGAGCGGCAGGCCGTCGTGCTCGCGGGTGATCGCGAGCGCCTGGCAGAGCTTGCCGGGTCCGCTGCAGAGCGCGCGGACGTCTTCGACGCCGCGCCGCGCACGCATCGCGTCGAGTCCCTGCGTCGGCTCCAGCGCGCGGATCAGCACCGCCTCGGCGCGGCCCGCGACGTCGCAGACGAGATTGACGCACCAGTGGATGCCGTACGAGCGGTAGACGTACGCGTGCCCGGGCGGCCCAAACATCGCGGCGTTGCGCGGCGTCGGCCCGCGGAAGCCGTGGCTCGCCGGATCCTCCTGGTCGTACGCCTCGACCTCGACGATCACGCCGCCGACGCCGTCGACGAGGAGCGTCGCTCCGATCAGCCCGGGCGCCACCTCGTGCACCGAGCGCCCGAAGAAGTCACGCGACAGCACGCCGGTACCTGAGCAGCGCGGGGAACGCCGCGGCGAGGACGCCGCAGCCGACGACGCAGGCGATCCCGCCCGACGCGATCGACGTCGTGACGCTGGTCACCGATGCGAGCGATCCCGCCTCGAGGTTGCCGAGCGCCGGCGCGCTCGCGACCTGCGCGAACTCGATCCCGATCAGGCGTCCGCGCAGCGCATCGGGCGTCAGCTCCATCAGCATCGTTCCGCGCAGCACGGCGCTGACGAGGTCGGCGCCGCCGGCGAGCGCGAGGAGGAGAAGTGCGAGCCAGAGCTGCTGCGCGAACGCGAACGCAGCGATCGCGGCGCCCCACGTCGCGGCGGCGACGACAACGACGACGCCCTGCCGCCGGACGTGGTTGACCCAGCCGCCGAGGGCGGAGAACACGAGCGCGCCCGCCGACGTCGCCGCGAACAGGTAGCCGACGTAGCTCGCGTGATGGAATCGGTGCAGCGCGAGCGCCGGGAAGAGCGCCGTCGGCATGCCGAAGATCATCGCGTTCGTGTCGACGAGCATGAAGCCGAGGATGACGCGGTTCCGGCGCGCGAAGCGGAAGCCCTCGACGATCGTCCGCAGGCTCGGCCGCGCGTCCTCCCCGCCCTCGGGCACGAGCGGCGGCAGCAGCCAGACCGCGACGAGCGTCGCGAAGAAGGTCGCCGTGTCGAGCGCATATGCGGGCAGCACGCCGACGGTGCCGAGCAGCAGCCCGCCGAGCGCCGGCCCGAGCACCGCGCCGAAGCTGCCGATGAGGCCGGTGAGGTTGTTCGCGGCGACGAGCTGGTCGTCGCCGACGATGCGCGGAATCAGCGCGTTCTGGGCGCCGACGCCGAACGAGTAGGCCGCCGACGCGAGCAGCATGGTCGCGAAGCACGGCCACACACGTGGGTGCGGCAGCGCCGCGTTGACGAGGACGAAGAGCGTCCCGACGATCATCCCGCCCTGCTGGTAGAGCATCAGCCGGCGCCGGTCGAACACGTCGGCATACGCGCCGCCGAGGATCGTCAGGGTCAGGAGCGGCACGAGCTGCGCGAGCGAGAGCAGGCCGACCGCGAGGTTCGAGCCGGTCAGCTGGTAGACCTGGTACGAGAGCGCGACGATCCCCACCTCGGTGCCAAGGAACGACACGGCTTGCGCGAGCCAGAGCCGGCGGAAGTTCGGCGACGTGCGGAGCGGCGACCAGTCGAGCGCGAGCTTGCGCAGCAACAGCGGCTAGAAGAGCTGGTCCGGCAGCGGCGGACGCGTCGTCTTCTCGAGCACGCTTCGCGCACGGCGGCCGAGGTCGCCGAGGTCGACCCGTCCCTCCTCGACCGCGGTTGCGAGCCGCTCGGCGAGGTCGAGCGCCTCGTCGAGCACCGGGCTCAGCTGTTCCGATGCGTCCTGCCCCATCTCGGCGAGGATCGTCCGCTCGGTGCGCGACGCGACGATCGGGTCGGCGATCCCGTCCACCCAGACGCGGGTGCGGCGGCCGTGCCCGCGCTCGCCCTCGCCGAGCGGCTCGAGCGCGTAGATGCGGTCGGCCCGCGCCCACTTGCCGAAGCCGAGGAAGACCATGCGTTCAGCCATTACTCGAAGTATGTGTCGTCGTGCGAGTACGGCGGCGCGCAGCAGCAGAGGAAGCGCAGCTCGCTCGTGCCGTTGTTGTGGAGCGTGTGCCACGCGCCAGGCGGGATCAGCACCGCGTCGCCGACCGCGATGCGCTTGTGCTCGTCGTCGATCTCCATGTCGCCGGAGCCCTTGAGGACGACGTAGATCTCCTCGGTCTCGCGGTGATAGTGCCGCTCGGTCGCCTGATCCGGCTCGAGCGTCGCCTCCGCCAGCGACTGCGCCGCCGTGTGGTGCAGCTCGCGGATCGTCGAGCCGTCCTTGGTCACGAACGGTTCGGCCCGGTTCCAAGAGGACACCTCCATGGCGGTCAGGTCCTCGTGTCAGACACGAATTTCGAAATGCCTGCTCGCAGCGGTGCGGGTCGTCCCCGGCGGACACGTCCGGGTGTCAGACTCTTAGGAACCCGTGACACTTTCGTCACAGAGCTGTGACAAGTGTCTCGGCGACGCGTTCCTGCTGGTCGCGCTCGAGGCTCGTGAAGAACGGCAGCGCGAGCGTCCGGGAGCTGAGGTCCTCGGAGACCGGGCACATCCCCTCGCGGAAGCCGTAGCGCTCGCGCATGTACGGCTGGAGATGGATCGACGGTAGATACCGGTTGAAGCCGATGCCGGCGCGGTCGAGCTCGCCGATCACCCGCTCGCGCGTCGCGTTGTCCGGCAGCGCGACCACGTAGACGAACCATGACCGCACATGATCCGCGTCGTCGGCGAGCGGCAGCTCGACCCCGGCGACGTCGCCGAGCAGCTCGTCGTACACCTGCGCGACCTGCGCGCGCCGCGGCAGGATCTCGTCGAGCTTCTCGACCTGGCCGAGCCCGATCGCCGCCGAGACGTCGGACAGGCGGTAGTTGAAGCCGAGGCGCACGTGCTCGAGCCAGCCGCCGCTGTCGCCGCGGCCCTGGTTCCGGAGCGAGCGGAGCAGCCGGTACTCCTCCTCGGAGTGCGTCGTGACGATCCCGCCCTCACCGGTGGTCATCTGCTTGTTGGGATAGAACGCGAAGACCGCGCTCGGCCCGTGCGTCCCGAGCGGCCGCCCCTTGTACAGCGCGCCGAGCGCCTCGCACGAGTCCTGGATCAACGCGACACCGTACTCGTCGGCGATCGCGCGCAGCTCGTCGAGCTCGCACGGATAGCCGTAGATGTCGACCGCAACGATCGCCTTCGTCCGCGGCGATATCGCCTCGCGCACCGCGTCGGGTCGAAGGTTCAACGTCCGCGGATCGATATCCGCGAACACCGGCACGCCGCCCTCGTAGATGAAGCAGTTCGCGCTCGCCGCGAACGAGTACGGCGACGTGATCACCTCCTCGCCGGGGGCGATGCCCGCGCTCACACACAACAGGTGCAACCCGGCCGTCCCAGACGACACCGCCGCCGCATAGGGCACACCGAGCTTCTCCGCGAATGCCTCCTCGAAGCGGTCGATCATCGGCCCGAGCGACAGCCGCCCCGAACGGAGAACGTCGAGGACGAGCTCCTCCTCCCGCTCGTCGAGGAACGCGCCGGAGAGCGGAACCGCGCCGCTCAGCTCCTGCTTCACGCCTGCGTCTTCGCGGCGGGCGCGTACTCGAGCCAGTGCGACCACCGCTCGGTGCGGCCGCAGCACGTGTCGAGGTACGCCTCCTGGATCTCGAGCGTCACCGGGCCGGGCGGCCCGACGACGTGGTCGTCGACCTCGCGGATCGGCGTCACCTCAGCCGCTGTCCCGCACATGAACACCTCGTCGGCGAGGTAGAGGTCGGTGCGGATCAGGTTCTTCTCGACGACGCTGTACCCGAGATCCTGCGCGATCTGGATCAGCGTGTCGCGCGTGATGCCCGGCAGGATCGACGCCGACAGATCCGGCGTGTAGATGACGCCGTCCTTGATCACGAAGATGTTCTCGCCCGAGCCGTCGGCGACGTAGCCGTCGGGCGTCAGCAGGATCGCCTCCTCGTAGCCCGCGCGGTTCGCCTCGAGCACGGCGAGCATCGAGTTGAGGTAGACGCCGGTCGCCTTCGCGACGTGCGGGATCACGTTCGCGCCGATGCGCTGCCAGCTCGACACCTTTGCGCGGATGCCGTTGCGGAGGCCCTCCTCGCCGAGATAGGTGCCCCACGGCCACGACATGATCGCGACGTCGACGGGATTGCTGTGCGACGAGACGCCGAGCTGCCCGTAACCGAAGAACGCGATCGGCCGCAGGTAGCAGGACGGCAGCCCGTTCGCGCCGATCAGGTCCCAGCACGCGGTGCGGAGCTCGTCGCGCGTGTACGGGAGATCCATGTACAGGAGTTTCGCGCTGTTGACCAGACGGTCGACGTGCTCGGTCAGCCGGAACACCGCGGTCCCGCGCGGCGTCTCGTAGGCGCGGATCCCCTCGAAGACGCCGGAGCCGTAATGGAGGCCGTGCGTGCCGACGTGGACTGTCGCGTCCGCCCAGTCGACGAGCTCGCCGTTCATCCAGATCTTCGCGGTCTCCTGCATGTTCGCGATCTCCTCTTCGAGGTGGCAGCCGCGCGAATCGTACCGTCAGCCTTCGGCCAGATCTGCCGGCAGAGCGGACGCAACCCGCGCGACCTCGAGCGGCGAGAGACCGACCATGTGCCGCTCCGAGCCGGCGCCGCACCAGACGAGCTCATGGCGAAGCAGCAGCCGCTCGATGAGGACGGTCGTAACGCGGTGCGCCGGGAACGGCGCCACGGCACCGGGCTCGAAGCCGGTCGCGGCGACGACCTCCTCCGGCTTTGCGACGCGCGCGTAACCGGCGCGCGCCGCGGCGGCGACCTTCGCGGCGTCGGCGCGTCGGTCGCCGGGAACGAGTGCGAGCACGGGCAGGCCGTCGCAGACGAACACGAGCGACTTGACGATCTGCTCCAGCTCGCAGCCCACGGCGCGCGCCGCGTCGCGCGCGGTCGGCGTCCCGGCGGCGAATTCCTCGAGACGGGCGTGCACGCCGCGCTCGCGGAGCACCTTCGCGACGCGCTCGACGGGCTCGGGCCACGACTTCATGTGCGAAACCGTAGAGGCCGCATCTTCGTTGTCCAAATCGCAGGCAGTCGGATCAGGGAGACGATATGGACGACAAGGTGACGCGGGCCCGCACCGAGGCCCTCTTTCGCGACGTCAACGAACGGATCGCCGAGAGCGCGCAACGCTTTGCCGCCGACCGCACGCAATTCGTGTGCGAGTGCTCCGACGCGAACTGCACGCACCGGCTCGATGTGACGCTCGCCGAGTACGAGGAGGTGCGCGCCGACGGCGCCACGTTCATGCTCGTGCCCGGGCACGAGCACACGGACATCGAGCGCGTCGTCGACGAGGGACAGCGCTTCAACGTCGTCGAGAAGGTGCAGGCGACGGTGCGCGAGACGGTGCGCCGGCTCAACCCGCGCGCCGCTTAAGAGATCGAACCAGAATGAGCGACTGTGTCGCGCGGCCGCGCTATGCGGCGCATCGCCGCGTCCTCGGTCGCGCCGATAGTTGAACTATCGGCGCTCCCTGCGTCCGTGCGCTGCACTCGCCTATCGCGACCGCTCGACGAGCGTCATTCTGGTTCGATCTCTAAGACAGGCTCAGGACGCGCGCGTCGTCGAAGCCCTCCGCGCGGATGCGCTCGACCAGCTGCTCGGGCGGCTGTGAGTCGATCGTCAACACCATCAGCGCCTTGCCGCCGCGCTTGTTGCGCGAGACGGTCATGTGCGCGATGTTGACGCCGGCGTCGCCGAACAGCGTCCCGACGCGGCCGATCACTCCCGGCACGTCGTCGTACCGGAGCAGGACGAGCAGCGGGGCCAGCTCGAGGTCGAGCTCGAAGCCGAGCGCGCTCACGAGCCACTGGCGGTTGTCGTTGCCGATCAGCGTGCCGGCGACGCGCACCTTCTCGCCGCCCGTGCGGATCTCGACGCGGACGAGGTTGGTGTAGTCGCGCGCGGAGCGCAGACGCTCCTCCCGCACCTCGATTCCCCGTTCGCGCGCGATCGACGGTGCGTTGACGTAGTTGACCGGCCGGTCGGCTCGCCCCTGGAAGGCGCCGTTCAGCGCCGCGACGGTGAGCAGGCGCGTGTCGTAGTCGGCGAGACCGCCGTACGACGTGAGGACGATCTCGTCGGCGCGTCCCTCGCTGAGCTCCATCGCGAGCCGGCCGAGCTTTGCGGCGAGCGGGACGTACGGGCCGAGCGCCTCGAGGTCCTCGGCGCCGAGCACGGGGATGTTCACCGCGTTCGAGACGAGGCCGCCGTCGAGCGCGGCCGCGACCTGCTCGGCGACGATCACCCCGGCGCGGTCCTGCGCCTCGCCGGTCGACGCGGCGAGGTGCGGCGTCGCCACGACATTGTCGAAGTCGAGCAGCGGTCCGGTGTACGGCTCCTGCGAATAGACGTCGAGCGCCGCGCCGGCGACCTTGCCCGACTCGAGCGCCGCGACGAGCGCATCCTCGTCGACGAGCTCGCCGCGGGCGGCGTTGACGATCCGCACGCCGTCCGCCATCCGCGCGAACGCCGCGGCGTTGATCGAGCCGCGCGTCTCGGGCGTCAGCGGCAGGTGCAAGGTGAGGAACGCCGCGGCGTCGTAGACCTCCTCGGGCGTCTCGACGCGCTCGACGCCGAGCTCGCGGAACCGCTCGGTGGCGACGAACGGGTCGTACGCGACGACCCGCATGCCGAGACCCGCCGCCCGGCGCGCGACCTGCTGGCCGATGCGGCCGAAGCCGAGGACGCCGAGCGTCTTGCCGGCGAGCTCGATGCCGCCGTAGGCCTTCCGCTCCCAGCGGCCCTGCTTGAGCGCGGCGTGCGCCTGCGGGATGTTCCGCGCGAGCGCGACGAGGAGTCCGATCGTGTGCTCGGCGGCGGAGACGACCGTCGACTCCGGCGCGTTCGCAACGACGATCCCGCGGCGCGTCGCCGCCTCGACGTCGACGTTGTCGACGCCGACGCCTGCACGCCCGATCACCTTGAGGTTCGTCGCTCGCTCGATCAGCTCGGCGGTCAGCTTCGTCGCCGACCGAACGACGATCGCGTCGTAGTCGCCGATGATCTCCTCGAGCGGTGCGTCGGCGTTCTCGTCGACCTCGAAGCGTTCCTTCAGGAGGTCGACGCCCGCCGGCGCGATCGCCTCGCGGACGAGGATCCTCATGCGGCAGTGCCGGAGTGCTCGTACGCCTCGAGCGCCGCCGTCACCGCGACGCCGCGTTCGATGTCGGCGCCGAGCTCGGCGAGCGTCAGCTCGATCGCCGCCAGCGCCGTCGTGATGTCGAAGACGTCGAAGAAGCCGATGTGGCCGAGTCGGAAGATCTTCCCCTTCAGGTCGCCCTGGCCGCCGGCGATCGTGATCCCGTGCTTGTCGCGCAGGCCCTTGACGACGTCGCCCGCGTCGATGCCCTCGGGCGCGCGGATCGCCGTCACGACGGCGCTGCGGTCGTCGTCGGGTGAGAACAGCTCGAGCCCCATCGCCTTCGCACCGGCGCGCGCGGCGCGGCCGAGGCGCACGTGCCGCTCGAACACGGCGTCGAGCCCTTCCTCGAGCAGCAGCCCGAGCGCGACGTCGAGCCCCGCGACGAGCGAGACGGG
>DASXWV010000085.1:0-55188 GCA_036503495.1 Gaiellaceae bacterium | reverse complement strand
GGCCCTTGATCTCGAGCTGCCGTCGCCGGCGCCGCCTCGCGACGGCGAGCCCGACCCGGAGCATCCGTTCCCGACCTGCTTCACCTGCGGGCCGGCGCGCTTGCCGGGCGACGGCCTCTGCCTCCTGCCGGCGCCGCTCGGCGACGGCCGGGTCGTTGCGCGCTGGGACACGCACGCACCGACGCGTGAGCACGTCTGGGCGGCGCTCGACTGTCCCGGCGCCTTCGCAGTGAATCCGGGATTCGAGCGCGGCCTGACGGTGCTCGGCCGTCTGGCCGCGCACGTCGAGGAGGTACCGCTCGACGGAGAGCGGCTCGCAGTCGTCGCCTGGGCTCTGCCCGGCGGCGACGAGCGCCGTTCCTACGCAGGAACCGTGCTGTATCGCGGCGAAAAGCCGCTCGCGTGGGCACGGGCGACCTGGATCTCGGTGGGGGACGAGTTTCGCGACGCGCTACCCTCCCGCCGATGAGCGAGCGCTTCCAGAAGCTGCTGCGGCGGCTGGGCGAGCTGCAGGACGTCGAGAAGACGGCGTCGGTCCTCGGCTGGGACGAGGAGACGAAGATGCCGCCGCTCGGCGCCGAGGCGCGCGCCGAGCAGCGGGCGACGATCGCGCGGATCGCGCACGAGCTCCAGACCGACCCAAAGCTCGGCGAGCTGCTCGAGGAGCTGCGGCCGTTCGAGAAGGAGCACGAGTTCGAATCGTTCGAGGCGAGCGTCATCCGCGTCGCCCGCAGCGACTACGAGAAGGCCGTGCGCGTGCCGTCCGACCTGCGCGCCGATCTGAGCCGGCTCGCCTCGCGCGGCTATCGCGCGTGGCTGCAGGCGCGCGAGCAGCAGGACTACGAGGTTCTCCTCCCGTACCTCGAGCGCGGCCTCGAGCTGCGCCGCCGCTACGTCGAGTGCTTCGCGCCCTACGACGACGCCTACGACCCACTGCTCGACATCTACGAGCCGGGGATGAAGACGGTCGAGGTCGAGCCGATCTTCGAGCGGCTGAAGGAGGGCCTGATCCCGCTGATCCGCAGCTTCGCCGACGGCGGCGTCATCGACGACTCGTCGCTGCACGGGCACTTCCCACGGGACGCGCAACGGAGCTTCTCGCTCGGGATCCTCGAGCGGTGGGGGATGGATCGGGCGGCCTGGCGCCTCGACAAGACGGTGCACCCGTTCATGACCTGCTTCTCGCCGTCGGACATCCGTCTGACCACGAATTTCCACGACGACTCGCTGCACGGGATCCTCTCGTGCCTGCACGAGTTCGGCCACGGCGTGTACGAGCGGCACGTCGACCCGCAGTTCACGCGGACGCCGCTCGCCGAGGGCGTCTCATCTGCGTTCCACGAGTCGCAGAGCCGGCTCTGGGAGAACCTCGTCGGCCGCAACATCGCGACCTGGCGGTTCTTCTATCCCCAGCTCCAGGAGGCGTTCCCCGACCATTTCGCCGACGTCTCGCTCGAGACGTTCCACCGGGCGCTGAACAAGGTCGAGCCGACGATGCGGCGCGTCGACGCCGACGAGGTGACGTACTCGCTCCACATCATCCTTCGCTTCGAGCTCGAGCGCGCGTTGCTCGGCGGCGACCTCGGCCTGCGCGACCTGCCGGAGGCGTTCAACGAGAAGATGAGCGAGTACCTCGGGTTGCGGCCGACCGACGTGACCACCGGCGTGCTGCAGGACGCGCACTGGTCCGATCTGACGTTCGGGTACTTCCCGACGTACGCGCTCGGCAATGTCGTCTCGGTGCAGCTGTGGGAGCGCGCGGAGGCGGCGATCGGCCCGGTCGGCGAGCAATTCGAGCGCGGCGAGTTCGCGCCGCTGCGGGAATGGCTGACGGAGAACATCTACCGCTGGGGGCGGACCTTCACGCCGCAGGAGCTGCTCCAGCGCGCGGCCGGCGGCCCGATGGATCCCGAGCCGTATCTGCGCTATCTCGAGCGCAAGCTGAACGATCTCGTCGGCGCAGCAGTCGCGTGACCGCTTCTCAGCGGCTGCGCGAGCGCCGCGAGCGGCATCGGCGGCGCCCGCTCGCGATCCGCGCGCTGGTGCTGCTCGGCGGTCTCGGCGCACTGCTCGGCGGCATCGCGTTGCTCGTCCTGCCGGGGCCCGGGATTCCCCTGCTCGCCGTCGGCCTCGGCCTGCTCGCCCTCGAGTTCGAGTGGGCCGAGCGGTTGCTCGCCCGTGTCCTCCACCACGCCGAGCGGGTGGCGCCCGCCTCGACCGAGAAGCGGATCGCCCTCGGGGCGCTCGCGGTCGCGGCGGCCGTCGCGGCAGTCGTCGTCGTCTCGGTCTGGGGGGTTCCGGGCGTCTAGCCGTGCTCGTGCCCGTCGCAGCGGCAGACGGGATCGCCGAGTCCGCGCCGCTCGAACCGGAGCCCGCAGCGGGCGCAGGTCGCCGGCAAGAGCCGGGCCTTGACGAAGAGAGCGCGCATCAGGCTCGCCCAGAAGAGCACGAGGCAGAGGACGAAGAGGCCGTGCATCTCGCTTCTATCGGCACGAGAACCCCCTTGGATAAGATCCAGTCGTGAGCTGGCTGTACATCGCCCTGCTCGCCGCGGCAGTCGCAGTCGTCGTTGCCGCCGAGTGGCCGCGTCTCGAGGGCCGTCTTGGCTCGCACCTCACCGGCGAGGCGCGACGCCGCCGTCAGCGCGAGCGCCGCAAAGCGTCGCTGCGCGTCGTGCAGACGACCGACCAGGACGATTTCGCGGCGAGCGTCGAGCGCGACCTTGCGAACCTGCCGACGATCGAAGAGACCGACCGCCGCTGACTAGTGCACGTGCACGCGGGCGGTGAACGTCCGCGTGTTCGGCAGCACGGGTCCGACGTTCTCCATGTTCTTCGGCTCCTGGAAGTCGGAGACGACGAGCGACACCTTGTGCCAGCCCGGCCTGACGCCGCGTGCGGTGAGGACGTTGCGCGCGAGCGTGAAGCTCTTCCGCTCGACGCCGTCGATCTTCAGCGCGATCGAGCCGCGATCGACGCCGGCGCCCGCGTCGGTGACGCCGAGCCGGATCGACCGCGCGAGCGGCGGGAGCATGCGCACGCGCGGCGGCGTCGTGTCGCCGACCCAGAAGCGGAACGTGAACTGCCCCGGCTTGCCGCCCGACGGCGTGTCGAACACGATGTCGTACGCGCCCGGCTTCGGCAGGATCGCACCGACGGAGAGCACCTCGCGGCCGTAGTCGCGGTACGGGTTGATGTCGACCGGCAGGCCCGGCGCGCCGACGAGGCGGTTCTCGTCGCCGGCCTGCACGACGCGCGGCGCGACCTGCACGCCCTTCGCGCGCGACAGAATTGCGACGCCGAAGTTCGCGGCGCGCGTCTTCAGCACGAACCGGAACACCTGCTCCGGTCCGGTCAGGTCGATCGGCGCGCCGTTCCCGAGCTCGGGGTAGCGGTAGGACGAGACGAGCGATTTCTTCCCCGCCGTGTTGCCGCCGTAGACGCCCGGCTTGACGAGCGTCCGGTGCGGCTCCTCGCCGAGCCGCGGGATTTCGACGTGGAACCAGTACGGGACCCGTCGCACGTCGGCGCCGCGTGTCAGCGTGATGAAGCCGACGCCGTCGCCCTCGACTGCGTCGGCCGACACGGTGAGCATGATGCCGACACTTGCGCCGGCCGCCGCGGTTGGCACGGTCGTCGTCAGCGTCGCGCCCTTGACCGGCGACTGTGCGGCGACGGCGAGGTTCCACGGGCCGGGGCCGCCGCCGGCGTCGGTCAGCGTCAGCGTGCGGGCGACGGTCGCGCCGCGCGCGACGAGGCCGAACGACAGGTTTGTCGGCGAGACGAAGACGAGCGGGTCGTCGGCGCGGGGGAGCTCGATCCGGCCGCCGCCCTCGCGCAGCGCCGAGACTTCGGCGCCGCCCGGCGCACGAACCGGCACGCCGGTCGTCGCGAGCGCCGACTTGATCTGCGGCACCGTCCACGTCGGATGGCGCTGCTTCAGGACGGCCGCCGCGCCGGCGACGTGCGGGGTCGCCATGCTCGTCCCGTCCCAGCGGTCCCAGTCGCCACGCGGGATCGAGGAGAGGATGCTCTGGCCCGGCGCCGTGACGTCCGGCTTGAACTGGAGCGAGACCGGCGTCGGCGCGCTGTCCGAGAAGCTCGCGATCATGTCGGCGGGCGTGCCGGCGCCACCTTCGCTCGAGGCGGCGACCGTGATCGCGCCGGCCGCCGTCCCGGGCGAGCCGATGCCGCCGCGGCCGGAGTCGCCGAAGCCGTTGCCGGCCGCGACAACCGGGACGACGCCGGCATCGGCGGCGGCGTTGATCGCGGCGACGACGATGTCGCGCGTCGGCTCGATCTCCGGCTCGCCGAGCGAGAGGTTGATCACGTCCATGCCGTCCTTCACCGCGGCTTCGATGCCGGCGGCGATCTCGGGCGAGTTGCCGTCGAGGCCGAACTCCGCCGTCGGGATCGTCAGCACCTTGTAGTTGCCGAGGTATGCGTCGGGCGCGATCCCGGAGACGATCGACTTCGCGCCGTTGAACGTCGCGGTCGTGCCGTGGTCGCCCGCGGCGATGCCGGCGACGTGCGTCGCGTGGTCCGAGTTCAGCGGGTCGAACGGCGTGCGCGCGTACTTGAACCTCTCGCGTGCCGGAGCGAACGCGCGCGCGACGATCACCTTCGGCGTCGTGTACGCCTTGTCGCCCTTCGGGAAGTCGGGCGGGTAGTTGAAGCCTGCCGGGTTGAAGAACGGATGCGTCTGATCGATGCCGTCGTCGATGATCCCGATCTTCATCCCCTGTCCCGCCGTCGCGAGCGCGGCGCCCCAGACCTGCGGCGCACCGATCAGCTGCGGCGTGCGGTCGAGCTGCTCGTGGTAGCGGATGCTCGGCCAGACGGTGACGCCCGGCAGGCGGCTCAGCGTCCCGAGCTGCGTGCGCGGGAGCGCGACCGCCATGCCGTTCAGCGTCACGTCGTAGCGCCAGCGGATCCGCGCCTGCGGGATCCGGGTGGCGATGCGCGCAGCGAGGGCGCGTTGCGCCGCTGCGAGTGTTCGCGTGTACCGGACCGCCGCCGGCGCGCGAAGGTTGAGGCGCCGCCGCGTCGTCGCCGCGCCCGCCAGCGCGCGGTCGCGGGTGATCGCCTCGGCGAGCGACGGCTGCGGCAGGGTGACGACGACCTCGACGAGCCCTCCCGGCGACGGCGTAGCCGCGCGCGACGAAGCGCCGGCGGCCGTCAGGAGGACGAGTGAAGCCAGCGAGATGACGAGGAGCAGGGCGACCCGGCGCAGAGCGGACAAAGTACCTGCGGCGGGCTACAATGGCCGCCGCCCGCGGATGTGGCGGAATTGGTAGACGCGCACGGTTCAGGTCCGTGTGCCCGTAAGGGCGTGGAGGTTCAAGTCCTCTCATCCGCACTGCTCGTCACGGTTGATTCGGCTGCGCCGGCTGCGCCCACGGGAGCGGCTCACCGGACGCCCGCATCGCCGCGATCGCTGCCGCGAGCTCGATCGCGCCGGCGATGATCGCGAACCAGATCCCGTAGCGGGCGCCGATCGAGCCGGCTGCTCCGCCCTGCACCTTCGGCAGTGTCAGCCACCGCACGATGACGAGCAACAGCCCGAGTGCGGCAAGCCCCGCGACGAGCACGGTCGGGGCGACCGGCAACGCCGGCAGATTCGCGCCCGAACGGCGCAGCACGAGGTAGACGCCGGCCAGTGTCAGCAGGAGCGCTCCGGCCCACGCGGTGAAGCCGGCCGACCAGCCGCTCACCGACGCGCTGTACAGGTCGAGCGGCCCGTGGTATCCCCACCACGGCAGAAACGCCGACACGAACACGACCGCGGCGCCACCCGCGATCAGCCGGTCGAGCCGGCTGAGACGCTTCAGATCGAATGACATCGAGCCACCTCCGTCCGCAGACGACCCCGCGCCACTCTCCTCGATCGGCCCGGTGCGGTCAAGGCCGGCGTTTGCCGGCACGCGCGCGAGGTAATTCCCGGTTCGTGGACCGGGGCGGCGGCGAAGGGCTCGAAGAGCTCGGCGACATCTATGCCGCCGCTGCGATGCCGGAGACGCCGGCGGTGCGGTCGGCACGGCTGCTCGCCGGCCTGCTCGACCTGATCGGCGCCGACGTCGGCTTCCTCGGGAGGTTGTCGGAGGACGGCCGGACGCTCGACGTCTTCCGGGTGACGCCGTTCTCCGACAACCTCGTGCGGCTCGCGTTCCCCGTCGACTCGCCGTACCCGCTCGCATATGCGGTCCGCAACGAGCGTCCCGTCTTCATCGCGAGCAACGAGCAGCTCGAATGCGATCATCCCGGCCTCGTGCGCGTCGATCCCGAGGATCACGCCTGTGCGACCGTCCCGCTGCTGAGCACCGACGGCCGCCTGCTCGGCGCGATCAACGTCGCCTTCGAGGATCCGCACGAGTTCACCGACGACGAGCGCATCCTGATCGAGGCATCCGCCCGGCGTTGCGCGGCCGTCCTCGACGACTGAAAAGTCGACCGACGGTTTCGCCGCCGGACGGCGTCCTTTGTTACGGGACGACAGGCTCCCTCGCCCGTCGTTCCCGGTCTGCACTGGACAAGTCGCCGGCGGCCCAACGCGGGTGGGGCCGCCGGCTGACATCGGGGGGCCTGGTTCCGGTCGTGCAGCTGCGGTCCGGAACCACGCCCCTCGACGTCTACGCCTGCAGCTTCACGCCCGCATCCGGATAGAGCACGTGCCACACCCGGAGGTACACCTCGATCTCGGCGGCGTCCATGTCGCCGACGTCGACCGCCGTCGGACCAGCGACGACAGGCCGCTGGCCGACGCTGCGGAGGAACGCGGCCAAACGGTCGGTGTACGCCGAGTCATCGAGGAACAGCTGCATTTGGAGGGTGCGGCGGTCCTGCTCTCCGAAATCCTCGCTGCCGCGGCGCGGGCTGGTCGTCACCCGGTTGGGGGGTTGCAGGTCTAGTCTCGTAGCGCGGCAAGCACGTTGTCCGCATGCTCGGCCGGCTTGACGTTCGGGAACACCTTCTTGACGTTGCCGTCCTCGTCGATCACGAACGTCCAGCGGCTGACGCCCAGGTAGGTGCGGCCGGCGAACGTCTTCTCGCCCCAGACGCCGTACTCCTCCGCCACTTCGTGATCGGTGTCGGCGAGGAGCGTGAACGGCAGCTCGTACTTCTCCTTGAACTTGACGTGCGACGCCTCGTCGTCGGGTGAGACGCCGAGCACGACCGCGCCCGCCTGCTCGAACTCGCCGTACGCGTCGCGGATGCCGCACGCCTGCGTCGTGCACCCCGGCGTGTCGTCCTTCGGATAGAAGTACAGGACGACCGGCTTCCCGCGCAGCTCCGAGAGCTTGACGGTGTCGCCGGAGTCGCTCTGCAGCTCGAAGTCGGGTGCGGGCTTGCCTTCCTCGATCACGGTCTCTCCTCCGGTTAGGGTGCGCGCCGATGCTAACGGCGCACCACGCGGTGGCATTCCTCGTGCTCGCAACGACGTTCGGCGCCGCGATCCTCGCGGGCGTCACGTACTACCGCCGGCGCGAGCCGCGGGGCATCGTCACGCACCTGCTCGCGCTCGCGCAAACGCTGCTCGTCGCGCAGGTCGGGATCGGGCTGCTGCTCCTCTCCGACCATCGCCGCGCGCCCGCGCACCTGCACTACCTCTACGGGACGTTGTCGCTGCTCGCAGCGCTGTCGCCGTGGCTCTACGCGCCGGCGGAGCGGCGCCGGCGACTGGCGTGGTTCACAGGTGCGACACTCGTGGCAGGAGCGCTCGCCGTGCGGGCGTACTTGACGGGAATCGGATGAGAGCCTTCTTCGGCCGAATGAACCCGACGCTGCGCGGGTTCCTGATCATCATCGCGATCGTTGTCGTGATCGTCGTCCTGCAGCTGGAATCGACGCTCGTCGCGCTGAGCCTGATCGCGCGCATCGCGTTCCTGCTCGCGATCGCGTTTTTCGTGTACCTCGTCTGGCGCGAACGCCGTGCCGAGATCGGTGTGTGGCCGCGCCGGGCGAGCGTCGCCTTCTATTCGGCGGCGATCCTCGCAGTGGTCGACCTCGTGGTGTACTGGTACGGCGGCGCAACCGGCCTGCAGATCCTCGCCTTCATCGCCGTGCTCGTGCTGTGCGGTCTCGCCATGTTTCGGATCTGGCGGGATCAGCACCACTACCTTTAGTGATCGCGCACGACCTGCTCATCCACCGGCTGCGCCAGCTGCTGTGGGTCGAGGAGCGGCTCGCCGACGAGCTCTTGCCGCTCTTCTACGAGCACGTCGAGGCGACCGACCTCAAGTACGGCATCGACCGGCACCAGCTCGAGACCAGGCAGCACGTGCTGACCGTCCGCACGATCCTCAACCTGCTCGGGCAGAAGCAGGACGGGATCGAGAGCCCGGCGCTGCTCGGGCTGAAGGCCGAGCACGACCGGCTGATGGAGGAGTTCCCGAACGACCTGATGCACTGCGGCATCCTCGCGGCGGCCGAGCATCTCGAGATCGCCGCGTACACGACCCTGCGCTCGCTCGCGAACGCGCTCGGCGAGGAGGACATCTCGATCCGCCTGACGGAGATCCTCGAGCAGGAGCAGTACGCCCTCGAGCTCGTCCACAAAGCGACCGCGAAGATCGTGGCCGAAAAGGTCGAGAACGCCTGACGGAACGGCCAGGTCCTCGTGTCAGGCTCTTAGGAGCGCGTGACACTTTCGTGACGCTCTCGTGACGCTTTCCACGGAGCGAAATGTGCGTCATTCCGAAGAACGGCGAGTTGTTGACCGGCCGGGACGCGCCTCCGAGGGGCCCGTCCTCGTGTCAGACACGGTTTTAGAGGAGCTTGATGAACGCGACGATCCCGACCGCGGCGATTACGACTCGGTAGACGGTCGGCGGCAGCCGCCGGCCGATGTGCACGCCGACCCAGCCGCCGGCGATCGAGCCGACGGCAATGAGCCCGGCCGCGCCCCACGCGATGTGCGCGGAGACGATGAACACGACGGCCGCGATCGTGTTCGCGAGCCCGGCGAGCATGTTGCGAAGCGCGTTCAGCCGGTGAAGCGTGTCGGCGAGCGCGATCCCCAACACCGCGATGAACAGCAGGCCCTGACCGGCGCCGAAGTACCCGCCGTAGACGCCGCAGAGGATGATCCCGAGGAACGTCCCGAGGCCGCCCGCCGCCTCGGACGGGTCGCGGTTGCGCGCCGCGAGCCAGCGCTGGAAGTACGGCCCGACGAGGATCGCGAACACGCCGAGCCCGATGAACGCGGGCACGACGGCGCGGAACGCCGACGCCGGCAGCACGAGCAGGAGGATCGCGCCGCCGGTCGCGCCGATCACCGACGCGAGCCCGAGCCGGACCGCCCGCTCCCGCTGGCCGGCCATCTCCGGCCGGTAGCCGATCATCGAAGTGATGTTCCCCGGCACGAGGCCGAGCGTGTTCGTGACGTTCGCCGTCACAGGCCCGTACCCGAACGCGAGCAGCGTCGGGAACGTGATCAGCGTCCCGCTCCCGACGATCGCGTTCGCGATGCCGGCGCCGACACCGGCGGCGACGATCGCGACGGCATGCCAGAGACTCAGAGCTGCACGCGCGCGGCGGCGCCGTCCAGCTCCGCGAGCGCTTCCCGGATCGTCACGTGCTTGCCGACGAAGATCGGCGTATCGCGCTCGGTGTAGCTCGACGCCTCGGTGTCGCGCAGCCGCAGCATCAGGTGCATGAAGTCCGCGGGCTCTTCGCACTCGAACGCGGTCATGAACTCCTGGTCGTCGATCCCGAACGAGTACGTCGTGTGGTTCTTGATCCCGGGAAACTCCTCCCGCCCGATCCGGATGTGCTCGTCCATCGCACCTTGCCGCTGCGCCTCGGACAGCGCGTACCACGGACGCACCTTCACGAACGGGTAGACGACGAGGTAGGGGAGACCCACCGGCAGGATCTTCCGCGCCTTCCGCGCCTGCGTGTACTGCGACGCCTTCGTCGTCGCGAGATACGAGTACGGCGTCTCCAGCCAGCCGGCGAGCGGCGTCCCGTTCAGCGCGGTGCCGAGCTCGCCGAGCGCGTCGTAGCGGTCGGTGATCTTCCAGAGGAAGAAGTCGCTGTCGGGCCGGACGCCGACGGTCGAGTACACGCGCAGGTGGTCGAACCGATCCGCGAGCTCCTCGACGGCGTCCGCGAACGCATCCTTGCCCGCCTGCCGCTCGTCGACGGGCAGCCGCCGCCACGCCGGGTCGACGCGGTAGAACGTGTACGCGACGTACTGCCCGGTCTCCACAGGAGAGATGCTAGCCGTGGCGCAGTGCGACGACTCGCGGCAGGGGTGGCGCCGGATTGACGGGATTCACCGCCGTGAGTCGGATGCGATACGGCGCCTTCGGCTTCGGCACGACGAACGGCAGCCGCTTCTTCGTGCCGCCGAGCGCGCGCCCGTGCGTGGCGCGCAGCAGCTTCGTGCCGCGGTAGAGCTCGGCGGTGTAGTCGCAGTCGATCGCGCAGTTGAGCGTGATCGTCGCGCCTGCCTGGCGGATCCGCGGCGTCACCGGCAGCTCGAGCCCGTCGCAGTGCGTGACGACGCCCCGCCGGGACTCCAGCATCGCCAGCCGCGTCGGCGCGAGGCTCGCCTTGGCGGTCGTGCTGCCGGCGTAGTAGAGCCCGGACTGCCAGGCGCCGAGCGCCTGCTCGTCGACGGTGTGGAAGAGCATCAGCGCTTGCACGTTCGGCTGGCAGAACGTGAGCTCGATCGCCTGCCGGTAGTAGGCCGCCTGCGTCGCCTCGTCGACCGGCTTCACGGTCGCCGGCTCGGTGCCCGTGTAGCTCTCGGCCCACTGCACCGGGATCTGCGTCTCGACGCCGAACTCGTCGTACCAGATCGGCAGGTCGTAGCTGCCGAAAGCCTCACCGAGCGACGCGACGAGCTTGTCGTAATCCGCGAGCGCGATCGTGGTCGAGTTCGGATGCGTCCCGTCGACCGGGGCGACGCTCGAGTTGTCCTCGTACGGGTGCATGTCGAACGCGTCCAGCACGGGATCGGTGCGGCCGGCGTCGCGCAGCGCCTGGCCCATGTCGTGGATGAACGTCGTCGGCGAGTGCGTCGGCCGGATCCCGTCCGGATTGTCGGCACCGCGCGGCGCGAGCGCACCGCCGATGACGGTGATCTCCGGCGACACCGCCTTCAGCGCGTCGTACGTCTGCGCGAGCAGGCTCGTATAGGCCGGCGCGGCGGCGTCGCTGCCGTCGTCGTTGAACTGCGGCAGCCAGTACCGGTTGAGATTCGGCTCGTTGCCGACGACGAAGAAACGGAAGCTCGGGATCGCCCTCGCGATCGACGCCGCGTACGCGGCGAAGTCGGCCTGATCCTCCAGCGTGAGGGGGGTCGTCGCGCTGCCGTGGCTCATGACGACGCAGATGACGGTGATGCCGTCGAGCTTCGCCGCTGCGGCGACGTTCTCGAGCACGTTCTGGCCCGTGTCCGGCAGCACAGTGACGCCCGGCGCCCACTCCTGTGTGATCCGCACCGCCTTGAAACCGGCCGCCGCGAGCAGGTCCATCTGCGCCTTCGCGACGGTCATCGTCGCGGACTTGGGCGCGTCCTCGGTAGCGCCGATCAGCAGCCCGGGACCGCCGGCGACGGCGTTCGGGACGACGACGAGCGCGAGGAGCGCGAGCAGGATCGTGGCTCGCATTGGCTTGGCTACGGTAGCCACGCCTTTGGAAGAACGTGTGCAGGAGCGCCTGAAGTCGATCCCGGCGAGGCCGGGCGTCTACCTGTTCCGCGACGCGCGGGGCGACGTCCTCTACGTCGGCAAGGCGAAATCGCTGCGGCCGCGCGTGCGCAGCTACTTCCAGAAGACGACCGACGGCCGGGCGCAAATCCAGCAGCTGCCGTCGCGCGTCGCCGACATCGAGGTGATCGTCACAGGCAGCGAGGTCGAGGCGCTCCATCTCGAGCAGAACCTCGTCAAGCGCCACCGGCCGCCGTTCAACGTCCGGCTGCGCGACGACAAGTCGTTCCCGTACATCGCGGTCACGGTCGCCGACGAGTATCCCCGCGTCCTCTTCACGCGGGAGCGCCACCGGCCGGGCGTCTGGTACTTCGGCCCCTACGCGAACGCGAAGAAGGTGCGCGAGACGCTCGACGTCCTCAACCGCGTCTTTCCGTACCGGCCGTGCGAGGGGCCGAAGCCGGGCCGGCACTCCGGGATCCCGTGCCTCGACTACCACATCGACCGCTGCCTGGCGCCGTGCGTCGGGTACGTATCCCGCGAGGACTACCGCGGGATCATCGACGGCGTGATCGAGTTCCTCTCGGGCAACGTCAAGCCGATCCAGCGCGAGCTCGAGCAGAAGATGCAGGAGGCGGCGGCGGAGGAGCGCTTCGAGGACGCCGCCCGGTACCGCAACCGGCTGTTCGCGGTGCAGCACCTCGTCGAGCGGCAGTCGGTCGAGCGGAACGCGGTCGGCGACGTCGACGTGATCGGCTTCGCCGCAGAGGACGACCGCGCCGTCGTGCAGGTCTTCCCGCTGCGCGGCGGCAAGATGATCGACCGCCACTCGTTCCACCTCGAGAACGTCGCCGGACAGGACGTGACGACGATCCTCGAGTCGTTCTGCCTCGAGTACTACGGCTCGGCACCGAGCGTGCCGCCGCAGATCGTCGTGCCGCGCGACTCCGGCGACCTCACGGCGATCGCCGAGCTCCTGTCGGAGCGGCGCGGCGCGCGCGTCGAGGTGCGCGCCGCAGAGCGCGGCGAGAAGCGGCGGCTCCAGAAGCTCGCCGACGACAACGCGCGGCACGCGCTCGCGACCGAGCAGGCAGCGACCGAGCAGAAGCGGGCGCGACGCGCTGAGGCCCTCGAGGAGCTGCGCGAGGCGCTCAACCTCGAGTCGCTGCCGCTGCGAATCGAGTGCTACGACATCTCGCACGCGATGGGACAGGATCCCGTCGCGTCGATGGTCGTCTTCCAGGACGCGCTGGCGCGCAAGTCGGACTACCGCAAGTTCGGGATCAAGACGGCCGGCGCCGAGCCGGACGACTTCGCGGCGATGGCTGAGGTGATCACGCGCCGCTTCGCGCGGCTCTCGGACGGGACGGCCGAGTCGCACGACTCGTCGTTCGCGACCGCGCCGAACCTCGTCGTGATCGACGGCGGCAAGGGCCAGCTCTCGGCGGCGCTCGCGGCGATGCAGGCGTTCGACCTGCCGCGCGTCGCCGTGATCGCGCTCGCGAAGCGGATCGAGGAAGTGTTCGTCCCGGGGCAGAGCGAGCCGATCGTGCTGTCGCGCCACAACCCGGGCCTGCAGCTGCTGCAGCGGCTCCGCGACGAGGCGCACCGCTTCGCGCTCGGCTTTCACCGGCAGCGGCGCGAGTCGCGCGGCTTCTCGTCGCTGTTCGACGAGCTCGAGGGTGTCGGCCCGGCGCGTCGCCGTGCGCTGCTGCAGCACTTTGGGTCGGTCGAGGAGATGGCGGCCGCGTCGCAGGAGGAGCTCGAGGGCGTGCCCGGCGTCCCCGCCGCCGTCGCGCGCCGGATCTACGCGCAGCTGCACAAGACCGGCCGCGGCTAGCCGCCGAAGTCGCCGCCGCCCCCGAAATCGCCGCCGCCGAAGTCGCCGAAGCCGCCGCTGAAGTCACCGCCGCCGAACGAGCCGCCGCCGGCATCGCCGCCGAAGCCGCCGCCGCCGTACCAACCGCCCCAGCCGAACGGCCCGCCGAGCATCTCCCCGAGCAGCAGGCCTGGCAGAAAGCCGCCGAAGTAGCCGCCGAACATCGGCGGCGCGTAGTAGTACGGCATCATCTGGCCGCCGTACATGATCTCCCGGGTCTGCGGCTCGAGCCCGCGCTCGACGCGCTGCGCGTCGGCCTCGCACGCCGGCACCTTGCGCGGCGTGCCGCCCGGCGGCGTCCACAGCACGTCGCGCGACGACGGTCCGTGCCGCGGGTCGAAGAAGCACGGATCGCGGCGCGGCGGCGCCGGCTTCCCCTCGAGCGCCGCCTCGGCGACCGCCATCTGGTAGCGCCCGTCCTCGAGCGCCTGCGCGACGGTCGACATCTCCTTCGGCGTGCGCGCGCGGTCGAATGCCTGCGACGCGTCGCCGTACGACTGGATCGCCCGGTCGTAGGCGGCCTGCGCGGCGCCGTTGCCCTGCACCCGGGTCTCGAGCCGCTGCACGTCGCCGGCGAGCGCGATCAGATCCTCGTGCGCCACCTGCTTGACGTCCGTGAGCTCGGCCTGGTTCTGCCGCGTCCGGCGCCGGCTGCGATAGATGAGGAAGAAGGCGAGCCCGGCGATCAGCAGCGCGGGGAGGACCCAGCCGGCGCCGCTGGCGCCGTTGTCGGGATGCGCGTGCCGATCGGCGACGCGGTCGACGAAGTCGACGAGCGTTGCGGTCGCGCCCTCCGAGCCGTGCGCGTCGATCGCCTGCGTCGCGAGGTCGGCTGCGCCGCTCACCGTGTCGCTGCCGGCGCGGAAGTGCCGGCCGACGACGACGGCGTACGTGCCGTCGCGGTGGACGTCGTCGATCAGCGTGCGCAGCACCTCGGTCGGGTCGCCCGCGCTGTCCGGCAGCACTGCGACATAGATCGACCCGGCGTTCGCGTTGTCGATCTCCCGCCGGACGCGCGCCGCGTCGACCTGCTCCTGCGCGTCCGGAGCGACGTAGACGGCGTCGGTCTGCAGCTTCTGCGCGACCTGCTCGAGCGTCGGCGCCGCGTGCGCGGCCGGCGCAAACGCGAGTGCTGCAACGAGGACGGCAAGCCGGCGCACGCAGGCAGGATGCCTGCGCATGGAGCCCCGTGCGACAGGCCCAGGCGCGGCGCTCCGCCTGATCGGCAGCCGGAACTTCGGTCCGTACTTCATCGGCAACGCGGCGTCTGCCAGCGGCACGTGGTTCCAAAACCTCGCCGCATCCCTGTACGTCTTCGAGCACACGCACTCGCCGTTCCTCCTCGGCGTGCTGCAGTTCGCGAACTTCGTGCCGGTCCTCCTGCTTGCGCCGTGGGGCGGGAGCGCGGCCGACCGGCTCGATCGCAAGCGCCTCCTGCTCGTGACGCAGGTCGTCGCGACGGCCGTCAGCGGCACGCTGGCGGCGCTGACCTGGGCCGGCGACGTCTCGGTCGCGCTCGTCATCGCTTGCGCGGTCTGCCTCGGCGTGAGCAGCGCGTTCTCGGCGCCCGCGAGCCAGGCGCTGATCGGCGACCTCGTGCCGCGACGCGACCTCCAATCGGCGGTCGCGCTCAACTCGATGACGTTCAACCTCGCGCGGGCGATCGGGCCGACGCTCGCCGGGCTCTCGGTCGACAAGCTCGGCTACGCGTCCTCCTTCGCGATCAACGCCGGCTCGTATCTCGTGCTCGCGCTCGGGCTGCTCGTCGTCGCGCCGCAGGTGCGGGAGCCGGCGACGCGCGGCGAGACGCGGCTGCGCGAGAGCCTCCGCATCGCGCGCGCGCAGCCTCGGCTGCTGGCATTCCTCCTGATCGTCACGGCGGTCGGCTTCGCCTCCGATCCGGTGAACACGGAGAGCCCCGCCTTCGCCCACGTGTTCGTCGGCAGCACGCATCACCTCCGGCTGTGGACGGGCTTCATCGTCGGCGCGTTCGGGGCCGGCGCGGTCGCGGCGGCATTCCTCGTCGCGGGCCGCGTCGCCGGGTCGTCGCGCCGGATGATGATCACCCTGACGATCCTCGCCTGCGGGATCGTCGGCTTCTCGCTGTCGCCGTCGATCTGGATCGGCTTCGGCTTCCTCGCCGTCGCCGGCTTCGGCTACCTCACCTCGAACACGTCGGCGACGAGCCAGCTGATGCTCGGGGTCGAGGATCGCCAGCGCGGCCGGATCATGGCGCTGTGGAGCGTCGCCTTCCTCGGCCTCCGGCCGATCGCGAGCCTCGCCGACGGCGCGATCGCCGGCGCGTTCGGGGTTCGCACAGCCGGGGTCGTCCTCGCGGTGCCGGCGCTGCTCGTCGCAGGCGCGATCTATTTCTTACGACGACATCACACAGGCTTAACGGTGCGGGCGTAGCGTCGCCCGCATGGAGCTGCACTTCATCGAGGACGACCTCGAGGAGCACACGTGGTACGTCGAGCTCGTCGCTGACTTCATCGAGGACGTCGGGCTGTTCGTCGCTAGCGTCCTGCGTCCGGCTCAGGACCCATGAACGGGTACCGGTAGTCGGTCGGCGGCACGAAGAGCTCCTTCACCGTCCGCGGTGACACCCAGCGGATCAGGTTCCACATCGAGCCCGCCTTGTCGTTCGTGCCCGAGGCGCGCGCCCCGCCGAACGGCTGCTGGCCGACGACGGCGCCGGTCGGCTTGTCGTTGACGTAGAAGTTGCCGGCGGCGTAGCGGAGCTTCTCGTTCGCGAGCTCGACGGCGCTCCGGTCCTGTGCGAACACGGCACCCGTGAGGCCGTACGGCGCGCCCGCGTCGATCAGCTCCAGCGTCTCCTCGTACCGCTTCTCGTCGTAGACGAACGTCGTCAGGACGGGCCCGAACAGCTCCTCCTTCATCGTCCGGAAGTCCGGGTCGCTCGTCTCGATGATCGTCGGCTCGACGAACCAGCCGTCGGCGTCGTCGTAGCCGCCGCCGACGAGGACGGACGCCTTCGCGTTCGCCGCCTTCGCCTCGTCGATCGCCGCCGTCTGCGTCTTGAACGAGCCGCCGTCGATGACCGCGCCCATGAAGTTGCCGAAATCGCTGACGTCGCCGACCTTGAGGCTCCGCACCTCGTCGGCGAGCCGCTCGCGCAGCTCGGGCCAGAGGTTCGAGGGCGCGAACACGCGCGATGCGGCCGAGCACTTCTGCCCCTGGTACTCGAACGCGCCGCGCACGATCGCCGTGGCGAGCGACTCCACATCCGCCGAGGGATGCGCGACGATGAAGTCCTTGCCGCCGGTCTCGCCGACGATCCGCGGGTAGTTGCGGTAGTTGTCGAGGTTCTTCGCGACGTCGCGCCACATGCCGTTGAAGACGGCGGTCGACCCGGTGAAGTGGATGCCGGCGAGGTGCGGGCTCGCGAGGACCGGATCGCCGACGGCGGCGCCGCTGCCGTAGACGAGGTTGATCACGCCCGGCGGCAGCCCGGCCTCCTCGAGCAGCTGCATCAGGAACCACGCGCTGTAGGCGGCGGTCGACGCGGGCTTCCAGACGACCGTGTTGCCCATCAGCGCGGCAGACGTCGGCAGGTTGCCGCCGATCGCGGTGAAGTTGAACGGCGTCACCGCGAACACGAAGCCTTCGAGCGGCCGGTACTCGAGCCGGTTCCAGAGGCCCGGCGAGGAGATCGGCTGCTCCTCGTAGATCTGCGTCATGTACTTGACGTTGAAGCGCCAGAAGTCGGCGAGCTCGCAGGCGGCGTCGATCTCGGCCTGGTGGGCCGTCTTCGACTGTCCGAGCATCGTCGCCGCGTTCAGCGTCTGCCGCCACGGCCCGGTCAGCAGCTCGGCCGCGCGCAGCAGCACGCCGGCGCGCTCCTCCCACGGCCAGCGCGACCAGTCGATCCAGGCGTCGGCCGCTGCGGCGATCGCCCGGTCGACCTCCTTCGCGCCGCCCTTGTGCACGGTCGCGAGGACGTGCGACCGCTTGTGCGGCTCGACGGCGTCGAAGGTCTCGCCGGTCGTGACGCGCTCGCCGCCGATCACCAGCGGGATCTCGAGCTGCTGCGACTGCATCTCCTGCAGGCGGAGCCGCAGCTCCTCGCGCTCGGGCGTGCCGGGCGCATAGCTCCGGACCGGCTCGTTGTACGGCTCGGGGACGCGGGCGATGCCGTGGACGGCCACGGCACCGATCCTAGACTGACCTCGATGGCGGTGACGCGGGTCGCCTATGAGGCCGACGGCTGGGGTGTGGGGGAGCTGTGGCTCGAGGGCGGCGTCGTCGTCTGGCACGAGCTGCCGCGCCCGGCCGCCACGGTGCCGGCCACGCCCCGCAATCCGCTCGTCGCGCGGCTGCAGGCGTACTTCGCCGGCGACGCGGTCACGTTCGACGACGTCGCGGTCGACCTCGAGTACGAGACGCCGTTTCTCGAGCGGTGCGCGCACGCGCTCCGGGCGGTACCGCGCGGCGAGACGGTCACGTACGGCGAGCTCGCCGCGCTCGCCGGCTCGCCCGGCGCGGCGCGCGCAGCGGGCTCCTTCTGCGCGCGCAACCGGCTCGGGCTGTTCGTCCCGTGTCACCGCGTCGTCAGCGCGGGCGGCCTCGGTTCGTACGGCTCGCACGGGCTCGCGTACAAGCAGCGGCTGCTGGAGCTCGAAGGTGCCGCTCTCCGCTGACCTCCGCCAGGAGCTCGCGGCGATCGCGCCCGACTCCGATTGCGACCGGCTCGCCGAGCTCTCCGGGCTCTTTCACGTCGCCGGCAGCGTCCACCTGCGCGGCCGCGGCGAGGTCGCGCTGCACCTCGACCTCTCGAGCAGCGCCGTCGCCCGCCGCGGGTTCGCGCTCCTGCGCGCGTTCGGCGTCGACTCGGAGATCCGCACGTACCAGCAGCACGCGTTCGACCGCGCCACACGCTTCCAGCTGCACGTCGCCGGAACGCAGCACGCGTACGACGTCCTGCATCGTGCGGGCGTCCTCGACGCGTCGCACCGCCCGCTCGAGCGGCCGCCACAGCGCGTCCTGTCGCGACGCTGCTGCCGCGGCGCCTACCTCCGCGGCGCGCTGCTCGGCGCGGGCTCCCTCAGCGGGCCGCGCCACCCGCACCTCGAGATCCGGACGGCCGAGCCCGAGGGCGCACGGTTCGTGGCCGACGTCGCCGCGAAGGAGGGCGCCGAGCTCCGCGTCCTGCAGCGCCGCCACCACGCCGTCGCGTACGCGAAGGGCGTCGAGCCGATCGTCGACCTGCTCGCCGCGGCGGGAGCGGGCGACACGGTGATCGCGCTCGAGGAGAGCTCGGTCGTCTCGGCGATCCGCAACGACGCGAACCGCCTCGCGAACGCCGACCACGCGAACCTCGTCCGGACGAGCCGCGCCGCGCGCGCGCAGATCGACGCGGTGCGCGCGCTCGACCTCGACGCGTTGCCCGACGATCTGCGCGAGCTGGCCGAGCTCCGGCTGCGGCTGCCGACGGCGTCGACGGCCGAGCTTGCGCGCCGGTCGAAGCTCACGAAGGCGTCTGCTTACCGGCGTCTCCGGCGCCTCGTCGAGCTGGCGGACGCCTGAGCCAGAGCAGGAGCGCGGCGAAGCCGAGCCACAGGCCGGCCGCGAGGGCGCACCCCGGCACGCTCAGCTGCGCCCGCGCACCGAGGTACACGACAAGGAGCGGCAGGCCGATCAGCCCGAGCCAGGCGAGCACGTCCAGCCGCCACGCGCGCCTCGCCGGCAGCCACATCATCGCCCCGAACCAGCCGACGAAGGCGGCGAGGAGGAACCAGCCGACGAGTGCGCTCATGCCCGCTCCCGGCGCCGGCAAAGCCGGCGCCTCCGCTCTTTTATGAGCTCCGTCGAGCCTACGCTCATCCCGGGACGGTACGACTTGCAAGTCGTCTAGCGCGAGTTTGTACGCGTCGTCATACTCGGCAACGGCGGGTGCTGCGCTCGCCCGTCGGCGGATTCAGACCCCGTTCGTCGGCGAACATCGGGCGCAGGAAAGGGCCGGGAGGGTCGTCCTCGGAGCTTCCCGGTCCGCCCGCCGCAGTGTTGTTGCGCCTCGCCCCGCTCCGCTTCGCTGCGCTTTCCGGCTCGGCGGGTGGGGGACGGAAGCCAACATGCTCCCGTTTACGTCTGCGGGCCGCGGCCGCGCTGGTCGGCCGCGGCGGCGGGACCGCTTGGTATTACGGATGCCTGGGGGCACCGGCCTCATTAGCATCCTCCGTGGAAACCAAATCGAATCGAAAGGGCTGAAAACCCATGGCGAAGATCAGGGTCGGGATCAACGGCTTCGGCCGCATCGGCCGCAACTTCTTCCGGGCGTACCTCGACCGCGGCGGCGACTTCGAGCTCGTCGCGGCGAACGACATCGGCGACACGACGACGATGGCGCACCTCCTCAAGTACGACTCGACGCTCGGGCCGCTCGGGATCGACGTCACGCACGGCGACGACTGGATCCAGGCCGGCGAGCACCGCATCCAGTTCGTCTCGGTCAAGGACCCCGCAGAGCTGCCCTGGGGCGACCTCGAAGTCGACGTTGCGATCGAGTCGACCGGCCTGTTCACGAAGCGCGCAGACGCGGAGAAGCACCTCGAGGCGGGCGCGAAGAAGGTCGTCATCTCGGCGCCGGCGACCGACCCCGACATCACGCTCGTGCTCGGCGTCAACGGGCGCGACTACGACCCCGAGCAGCACAACATCATCTCGAACGCCTCCTGCACGACGAACTGCGTCGCGCCGGTCGCGAAGCTGCTCCACGAGGCGTACACGATCGAGCGCGGCTTCATGACGACGATCCACGCGTACACGAACGACCAGCGCACGCTCGACCTGCCGCACAAGGATCTTCGGCGCGCCCGTGCCGCCGCGATCAACCTGATCCCGACGTCGACGGGCGCCGCCCGCGCGATCGGGCTCGTCATGCCCGACCTCAAGGGCAAGGTCGACGGGATGTCGATGCGCGCGCCGGTGCCGACCGGCTCGGTCGTCGATCTCGTCGTCCAGGTCGGCAGCGACACCACCGCGGAGCAGGTCAACGAGCTCTTCCGCTCGAAAGCCGACACCGGCGAGCTCGAAGGGATCCTCCAGTACACCGACGAGCCGATCGTCTCGACCGACATCGTCCACTCCTCGTACTCGTCGATCTTCGACAGCGAGCTGACGATGGTGAACGGGAACCTCGTCAAGGTGTTCGCCTGGTACGACAACGAGTGGGGCTACAGCTGCCGCCTCGTGGACCTCGTCGCCAAGATCGCGGAGACGATGCCGGCGGCAGTCGCCGCATGACGATTCGACTTCCCCGCAGCGTCCGCGACGCCGACGTCGCGGGCAAGGTCGTGCTGGTCCGCGCGGATCTCAACGTGCCGCTCGACGACGGCCGGATCGCGGACGACACGCGCATCCGCGCGTCGCTGCCGACGCTTCGGCTGCTGCTCGACAGCGGCGCCTCCGGGATCCGCGTCTGCTCGCATCTCGGACGGCCGAAAGGCCACGACGAGCGCTACGCGATGGCGCCGGTGGCGGAGCGCGTGCGCGAGCTCGTCGGCGACGACCGCGTCAGCGTGCTCGAGAACACGCGCTTCAACGCGGGCGAGACGAAGAACGACGAGGCGTTCGCGCGCGAGCTCGCCGACGGCTGCGACATCTACGTCAACGACGCGTTCGGCTCGGCACATCGTGCGCACAGCTCGACCGAGGCGGTCGCACGACTGCTGCCCGCATACGCGGGGCTGCTCCTGCTCGAGGAGCTCGAGCACCTCGGCAAGCTGCTCGGCGACGTCGACCGTCCGTTCGTGCTGATCTCCGGCGGTGCGAAGGTCGAGGACAAGCTCGGCGTGCTGCGCAACCTGGGCGATCGCGCCGACACGGTCCTCATCGGCGGGAAGATGGCGGAGGAGCTACGGGTCAACAACCCGCTCGACTTCGAGGTCGAGCTGCCGAGCGACGTCGTCGGCGCCGCCGAGTTCGCGGAGGACGCCGAGTCGGGCACCTACACGGTCGACGACCTGCCGTACGCGTGGCTCGGCCTCGACATCGGGCCCGAGACGCGCGAGCGGTTCGCAGCGGCGCTCGCCGACGCGCGGACGATCTTCTGGAACGGCCCGATGGGCGTCTTCGAATGGCCGGCATTCGCGGCGGGGACGAAGGCGGTCGCCCAGGCCGTCGCCGCGAACGAGGCCGCGTTCTCCGTCGTCGGCGGCGCCGACTCGGTGCGCGCGCTCAACGAGGCAGGCCTCGCGGACAAGGTGTCGTGGGTCTCGACCGGCGGCGGCGCCTCGCTCGAGCTGCTGGAGGGGAAGGAGCTGCCCGGCGTCGCGGTGATCCCCTCGTGATCGCCGGCAACTGGAAGATGTTCGAGGGGCCGGACCCCGTCGCGCTGCGCGAGGCGCTCGGCGACCTGCCGCACGTCGTCGCGCCGCCGTTCACGCGCCTGCGCGACTGCGTCGACGCCGACCTGACGACCTATGCGCAGAACGTGCACTGGGAGCCGGAGGGCGCGTACACCGGCGAGGTCAGCGCGCCGATGCTGCAGCGGCTGGGCGTCGTCGGCGCGATCGTGGGCCACTCCGAGCGGCGGCAGTACTTCGGCGACGCCGATCTCTCGGTGGCGCGCCGCGCCGAAGCTGCGCTCGCCGCCGGTCTTCGCGTGATCGCGTGTGTCGGTGAAACGGCCGAGCAGCGCGAAACAGGCGACACCGAGAAGGTGCTCAGCGTTCAGGTCGAAGCAATCTTCGATCTCTGCGGTGACAACGACGGTCTCGTCGTCGCGTACGAGCCGGTGTGGGCGATCGGCACCGGCAGGACGGCGACGCCGGAGATCGCGCAGCAGGCGCACGCGTTCATCAAGACGATGATCTCCGTCCCCGTCCTCTACGGCGGCAGCGTCAAGCCGGAGAACGCCGAGGAGCTGCTCGCGCAGCCCGACGTCGACGGCGCGCTCGTCGGCGGCGCCTCGCTCGACATCGACAGCTTCGTGGCGATTTGTCGCACCGCCTCGTAACCCTCGTCATCCTCGACGGCTGGGGCTGCGCGCCGCCCGGCCCCGGCAACGCCGTCGAGCTGGCGGAGACGCCGGTCTTCGACCGGCTCTGGCGCGACTATCCGCACACTCGGCTGGCCGCGTCCGGCGAGGCGGTCGGCCTGCCGCCGGGGCAGATGGGCAACTCGGAGGTCGGCCACCTGACGATCGGCTCGGGCCGGATCCTCGACCAGGACTTCCAGCGCGTCAACCGCGCGATCGCCGACGGCTCCTTCCTCGCCAACGACGCGCTCCGCTCCGTCTTCGAGCGCGCGCGGAACGTCCACCTGCTCGGTCTCGTCTCGCACGGCGGCGTCCACTCGCACATCGACCACGTCCAGGCGCTCCTCCGCTTCGCACCCGAGCGCACGTGGATCCATGCGTTCACCGACGGCCGCGACGTCTCGCCGACGTCGGCGATCCGCGACCTCGCCGAGCTGCCGCTCGACCGGATCGCCACGGTCGCCGGCCGCTACTACGCGATGGACCGCGACCAGCGCTGGGAGCGGACGCAGCTGGCGCTCGACGCGATCGTCGCCGGCGACGGCCGCCACGACAGCGACCCGCTGCACGCGGTGCAGGCGAGCTACGACGAGGGCGTCACCGACGAGTTCATCGTCCCGACCGTGATCGACGGCCGGCCGCGGCTCGACCCCGCGCACGACGCCGCGATCTTCTTCAACTTCCGCCCCGACCGCGCCCGGCAGCTGAGCGAGAAGCTCGGCGCGCTGCAAACCGACCTGACGACGATGACGAAGTACCGGGAGGACTTCGACTTCCCCCTCGCCTTCCCGGAGCAGAACGTGGAGCAGGTTCTCGCGGATGTCCTCGAGCAGCACGGCGCCCGGCAGCTGCACACGGCCGAGACCGAGAAGTACGCGCACGTCACCTACTTCTTCAACGGCGGCAGGGAGGAGGACCACGAGGGAGAAGACCGGGTCCTCGTGCCCTCGCCGCGCGACGTGCCGAGCTACGACCTCAAGCCCGAGATGTCGGCCGACCAGCTCGCCTCCGAGTTCGAGCAGCGAATCGGCGACGGCTACGCGTTCGCGGTCCTCAACTTCGCGAACCCCGACATGGTCGGCCACACCGGCTCGATCCCGGCGGTCGTCGAGGCGGTGCAGACGGCCGACCGCTGCCTCGGCCGGGTCGTCGACGCGACGGAACGTGCGGGCGGTGTGACTCTTGTCATCGCCGATCACGGCAACGCCGAGGTGATGCTCGAGCCCGACGGCGTCAGCCCGCACACGGCGCACACGACGAGCCCCGTGCCGGCGATCCTCACGGATCCTCGACTGAGGCTCCGGGAGGAGGGAGAATTGTCCGATGTCGGACCGACGATCCTCGAGTTGCTCGGTTTTTCCCAGCCCTTACAAATGACCGGGAAATCACTCATAACCCGGATATGATGGTGCGCCTTGTCACTCCCCCAGCCTGACTTCGGAGTCCTGCGGAAGGCTCAGCGCGGAGACGAGCGCGCGTTCTCGCTGATCGTGCGCGCGTATCAGGTGCCGGTCTACAACTACGTGCTGCGACTCGTCGGCGACCGCTCGCTCGCAGAGGACCTGACGCAGGAGGTGTTCCTGCGTGTCTTCCAGGGCCTGCCGAAGTTCTCGCTGCGCTCGAAGTTCACGACGTGGCTCTTCCAGGTGACGAAGAACCGCGTGCTCGACGAGCTGCGTGCGGTCGAGCGCCGTCCGCGCGCGGTCGTCGACATCGACGACGCGCCGCACCTCGAGGTCGTCGACGCGCCGTTCGAGCGGCTCGAGGCGATCGACGCTGTCTGGCGTGCGGTCGAGAACCTGAACGTCGACCTGAAGATGGCGCTGCTGCTGCGCGACGTCGTCGGGCTCTCGTACACCGAGATCGCCGACGCGCTCGAGGTGACGCTCGCGACGGTGAAGTGGCGCATCTACAAGGCGCGCGAGGATGTGCAGCTCGCGCTCGCCCGCGAGGGCATCCACCTGTACGGCGAGGACCCGGCGCCGGCCGCTCCCGTCGTCAGCGCGAGTACCGACTGAGCCACGCCGCGAGCACCCGCGCCTGCTGCTCCGCCGAGGCGGCGTGCGGCACCCGTGCGATGCGCGCCACCTGAGGCTTGGGCGAGTCGTTGCCGCCGCCGTGCGTCAGCGCTGCGACGATGCCGATCGCGACGCCCGCGACCGCGAGCACCACGAGCAGTGGCACGAGCCAGCTCCGCCGCCGACGCGGCGGCTCGAGCGGCGTTGCGATCACCTGAGTCGCGATCGTCGGCCGGATCTCCTCGAGCTCCTTGACGAGCTCGTCCGCGGTCGTCGCGCGGAGCGGCGGCAGCGCAGGCGACGCGTCGTTCAGCGCGTCCGCCAGCGCGCGCACGTCTGCACCGGGCTCGCCGCGGCGGAAGCCGCTCAGCTTCGGAACGCCGTCGTCGCGGACGAGAATCTCGCCCGCGTGCACGAGGCCGAGGTCGTGCGCCGCAGCGAGCGCGCGCGCCGCGTGCAGGCCGATGTACACCGCCTTGTCCTGCTCGAGCGGCGCCGCGAGTGCGAGCGGCAGCAGCCCGTCGATGTGCTCGATCGCCGCGAAGCGGCGACCCTCGTGCTCGCGGATGTCGTAGACGCGCACCACGGACGGGTGCGAGAGCTTCGGGTCGTCGACCTCGTCCCGCGACTCGAGCCAGCGGACGCGGACGATGCGGTCGAGCTCGACGTCGCGCGCGAGGCCGTTCTCGAGCGGCTCGTACCGGCCGGCGATCACTTCCCGTGCTTCTCCTTCCTTTCATGCTTCTCATGCCCCTCGTGCTTGCCATGGTCCTCGTGGTCGCCGCGTGCCTCGTCCATCGGCGCGGGCGCGGGGGCGGCGCGCACGACGCAGTGGATGCGCGAAGCGAGATCGTTCACCGCAGCGAGGAGTGTCTCCTGGAACGGCGCGGCGACACGCCGCCGGTTGACGGCGCCGATCACCGAGGTCCGCAACGCGGCGGCGCGCTGGAGCGCCAGGCATCCGTCTGCCGAGGCGAGCGCGGCCGCGACGCCGTCGGCCTGCGCCCGCCACGTGTTCGCAAGCGCGCGCGGCAGCTTCGGCTCGGCCGGCGGCGGGGCCGCCCGGGCGCCGCAGCCGGCGAGGACGACGGTCGCGAGCAGCAGCAGGCACCACCTCACTGGCCCGTCTCCAACCGGCGGGCGAGCGGCTCGGGCAGCCCCGCCTCGCGGATCTCGCCCTGCGCCCGCGCAACGTCGTACTCGACTCGCTCGTACGTCGCCGTCCCCGCCTCCAGGTCGAGGTCGAGCCACGCCGCGCGAGGGTCGCCGTCGCGCGGCTGGCCGACCGAGCCCGGGTTGAGGAGGTGCCGTGCGCCGTTCAGCTCGATGCGGGTGCCGGCCGGCGCGAGCCCGCCGCGGCCGCCGCTCGAGACGTGCAGCGCGACGTGGCTGTGCCCGACGAGCAGCACGGGCGCGTCCGTGCGCGCAAAGGTGTCGGCGGCGACGTCGTCCGAGAGGACGTACTCCCAGACCGGGTCGCGTGCGCTGCCGTGGTACAGCTCGACGCCGTCGGCGCGGCCCTGCGGGTCGAGCCCGTTCAGGAACTCGAGGTTGTCCGCGTCGAGCACGGTGCGCGTCCAGCGAGCCGCGACTCCCGCGTCGCCGCTGAACTCGAGCAGGTCGATCGTCCCGCGCACCGCGAGGTCGTGGTTGCCGGCGAGGCACACGGTCGCACGCGCGCGCACGGCGGCGCAGCACTCGTTCGGCCTCGCGCCGTAGCCGACGAGATCGCCGAGACACCACAATGCGTCGGGCGCGCGCGCGTCCACCGCCTCGAGCACGGCGTCGAGCGCCGCGAGGTTGCCGTGGATGTCGGAGACGATTGCGACGCGCACGCGTCAAGGGCCCGGCGTTTCGGGCAGATTGCGGATGCTCTCCGTGGCCTGGTACTTCGACCACGAGTCCTGCAGAGCCGCAATCAGTTCCTCGACGAAGCGCGGCGATGCGTTGATCCGCGCGACGACAGCTCCCGGAACGTCGCCCTCTTCCACTTCGTGCTCGATCCGCGCGAACGTGAGCGTGAACTCGTACCGCGAGAAGGTGATGTTCGCGAAGTTCGCATACGCGCCCGCGATGTCACTCGGGTCGAGATGGATGTTGAGCCGGCGTTCGCCCGCGTCCGGCTCCGGATTCAGCTCGTCGTCCACGTCGGAATACTAGGAGCCGGTGGACCCCGTTCGGCGCCTTCGGCAAGTTGTGCTCCTTCTCGTCGCCGTCGCGGTCACGATCGCCGGCGGGACGGTCGGTTTCCACGAGATCCTGGACGAGACCTGGTTCCAGTCCTTCTACCGCTCGGTGATCACGGCCTCGCTGACGGGCCTCGACACGGTGCCGCCCAGTGACAGCGCCCGGGCGCTGTCGATTGCGATGGCGGTCTGCGGGTTGACGATCATCGGCTACGCCGGCGCCGTTATCGTCGAGGCGATCTCGGGCGGCGTCGTCAGCGGCGCGCTCGCCGAACGGCGGAGGCAGCGGAAGATCGAACAGCTCAACAACCACTTCATCATCGCGGGCTACGGACGGGTCGGCCGCCGCGTCGCGGAGGAGTTCCGCACGTCGAAGACGCAGTACGTCGTCCTCGACTGGAACCCCGACGCGGTCGACGCCGCGAAGGAGCACGGCGACCTGCTGATCGTCGGCAACGCGACGCACGACGACGAGCTGCGCCGCGCCGGCCTCGGGCGGGCGAAGGGGCTCGTGATCGCCTCCGACGACGACGCCGACAATCTGTACATCGCGCTCTCGGCGCGGAACGCGCGACCCGACCTGCAGATCGTTGCGCGCGCGTCCGACGAGGAGGCGAAGAAGAAGCTCGAGCTGGCCGGCGCCGACCGCGTCGTCATGCCGTACATGGCCGCGGGCCGCACGATGGCCAATCTCGTGCTGCGCCCGCAGGTGTCCGACTTCCTGGACACGGTGATGACGACGACCGGCCCCGACCTGCACATGGCCGAGATCGAGGTCCGCGACTCGTGCCCGAGCGCCGGCCGCACAATTCGCGACCTTCGCGTCCGCCACACGACGGGAGCGATCATCGTCGCCCTGCGCAAGCGCGACGGCACCTTCGACACGACACCGGAGCCGGACGTCCTCGTCGAGGCCGGCGACGTGATCGTCGGCGTCGGCACGTCGGACGAGCTGGCGCGACTCGAGGACCTCTTTGACGTTCGCAGCTGATCCCGTCGCCGAGCTGTCGGCCCGCGTCGGCGCCGACGTCGTCCTCGCGCGGCCGGCGGACGACGCGCACGGCGACTACGCGACGAACGCCGCGCTGCGCCTCGCCGGCGCACGACGGCAGGCGCCCCGTGAGCTTGCCGGCGAGATCGCGGGCGCGGCCGAGGCGCTGCCCGAGGTCGAGCACGCCGAGATCGCCGGGCCCGGCTTCGTCAACCTCTTCCTCACCGACGCGTGGTTCGTCGACGCGCTGCGCGCGATGCTCGACGCAGGCGCCCCGCCCGCGACGGGCAAGCGCATCCAGGTCGAGATGGTGTCGGCGAACCCGACGGGGCCGGTGACGGTCGCGTCGGCGCGCAACGGTGCGTACGGAGACGCGGTCGCCCGCCTGCTCGAGGCGGTCGGGCACGCGGTCGAGCGCGAGTACTACTACAACGACTCGGGCGCGCAGATGGACCGCTTCCGCGCGTCGGTCGACGCTGTCAGACGCGGCGAGGATCCGCCCGAGGACGGCTACCAGGGCGCGTACATCGCCGATCTCGCGCGGCTCGACGGGGATCCGGTGCCGGCGATGCGCAAGCAGATCGAGGACTCGCTCGAGCGGTTCCGCATCCACTTCGACTCGTGGGCGAACCAGAGCGAGATCGAGCGGCGCGTCCCCGAGCTGCTGCCGCGCCTCGATACGTACGAAGCCGACGGGACGCTGTGGGCGCGCACGACCGAGTACGGCGACGACAAGGACCGGCCGCTCATCCGCTCGTCGGACGGGTCGTTCCTCTACTACGCGGCCGACGTCGCATACGTCCAGAACAAGTTCGAGCGCGGCTTCGACACCGCGATCTACGTCCTCGGCGCCGATCACCACGGCTACGTCGCGCGGCTCAAGGCGGCGGCGGCGATGCTCGGCTACGACGCCGACCGCGTCGAGGTGCTGCTGTACCAGCTCGTGCACCTGACGAAGGGCGGCGAGCAGACGAAGATGTCCAAGCGGCGCGGCGACGTCGTGTTCCTCGACGACTTCATCGACGAAATCGGGATCGACGCGGCGCGCTGGTTCCTCGTCAACCGCGGGCCGGACCAGACGATCGAGATCGACGTCGACCTCGCCGCCGAGCGGTCGCCGAAGAATCCCGTCTATTACGTGCAGTACGCGCACGCGCGCATCGCCGGGATCCTGCGGCAGGCGCCGGCGTTCGGCGACGTGCAGCTCGCGGCGCCGCTCGAGCGTGAGGAGCGCGAGCTGATCAAGCGGCTCGCCGAGTTTCCGACGGTCGTCGCCGATGCGGCGGCGAAGCGGGGGCCGCAGGCGATCCCGGCGTATGCGATCCGCATCGCCGACGACTTCCACCGCTTCTACCACGAGCACCGCGTGCTCGAGAGCGAGCAGGAGGCGTTCCGGCTCGCGCTCTGCACGCTGACGCAACGGGTGATCGCGCGGTGCCTCGATCTCGTCGGAGTCGAGGCGCCCGAGCGCATGTGATGGCCGATGGGCTGCTCCTCTCGCGGCGAGAGCGGGCACGGCTCTTCTGGCTGAAGTTCGCGTGCAGCTTCGCGCCGCAACTCTTGCTCGGCGTCGTCGCGCTGGCGCTCGGCGGCGGCGCCGTCGGGTGGATGATCCTCATCCTCGGGACGCTGTTCGCGCTCTTCGTCGCCTCGTCGGCGAGGCGGCCGCGTGGGGCTGCGGTCGGCGGGCTCGTGTGTGCGACCGTGCTGTTTGTCTTCCAGCTCGTCGTGGCTTGGATCGCGGCGCATCCGATCGAGTAGAGTCGCGCGCCGTGAGCCAGCGCCACGCACCGGACCGCAACATCGCGATGGAGCTCGTCCGCGTCACGGAGGCCGGCGCGATGGCGGCAGCGCGCTGGATCGGCCGCGGCGAGAAGGAGTCTGCCGACCAGGCGGCCGTCGACGCAATGCGCTACGTGCTCGACAGCGTCGCGATGCGCGGCGTCGTCGTGATCGGCGAGGGCGAGAAGGACGAGGCGCCGATGCTCTACAACGGCGAGGAGGTCGGAAGCGGGGAGGGGCCGGAGGTCGACGTCGCCGTCGACCCGCTCGAGGGCACGCGGCTGACGGCGCTCGGCCAGACCGGCGCGATCAGCGTGATCGCCGTCGCCGAGCGCGGGACGATGCTCTTCCCGGGCGCGGCCGTGTACATGGAGAAGATCGCCGTCGGGCCCGGTGCGATCGGCGCGATCGACATCACCGCCTCGCCGTCGGAGAACGTCCGCGCAGTCGCCGACGCCCTCGGCAAGGCACCGCGCGAGGTCGACGTCGTCGTCCTCGAGCGCGACCGTCACGAGGACTTGATCGGTGAGCTGCGCGACGCGGGGGCGCGCGTCCGGCTGATCCGCGACGGCGACGTCGCGCCGGCGATCGCGGCCGGCCAGACGGGGACCGGCGTCGACATGCTCTACGGGATCGGCGGCACGCCCGAGGGCGTGATCAGCGCGGCCGCGCTCAAGTGCGTGGGCGGCGGCATCCAGGGGCGGCTGTGGCCGCGCGACGACACGGAGCGGCAGCAGCTGCTCGACGCCGGGCTCGATCCGGGCCGCGTGCTGAAGACGAACGATCTCGTCTCGGGCGACGACGTGTTCGTCGCGGCGACCGGGGTCACGAACGGTGCGCTGCTCCGCGGCGTCGTCTACGAGCAGGGCGGGGCGACAACGGACTCGATCGTCATGCGGTCGCGGTCGGGGACGGTGCGCCGCGTGGTCGCTCAGCAGTCGCTGGCGAAGCTCTCGGCCCTGACCGGCTTCGAGTACCTGTAGAGGATCGGCAGGAAGCCGAGCACGATCGCCACGTCGCCGGGGCTGAGAATCCGGCCGGCGACGGGGATGAAGTCGGGGACGCCGGAGCAGAGCTGCGCGACGAGCGCGTTGGCGAACAAGCCGCCGGCGAGGACGGAACCGCCGCGGAGGAACAGTGCGCCGCCGGCGAGCGCGCAGTCGATCGCGAGCCACTGCGTCGGCACCTCGGGATTGATCACCGCGTGGCCGAAGCCGACCGCGGACGCGGCGAGGCAGAGCGCGGTGACGGCGAGTGTGCGCACGGCTGCCGGTTCAACGGCAGCCGTGCGCGGTCGGTTACGCGGTGACGGCCTCGCGTTCCATCTCGGGTGCGTAGACCCCCGTCCGCGCGGCGCTGTTCATCTTCGCGCGGTGGTAGTACGCGCGCTGTCCGGCCTCGACGTTCGCCGGCTTGCCGCCCCACGCCTTGAGCGACGGCGCCTGCAGCGCGCGGCCGTACGAGAACGAGAGCTGCCACGGATGGGGGCCGCTCGCATTCATCGCGTTCAGGTGCGCCGTCGCGTCCTCGTCCGACTGGCCGCCGGAGAGGAAGACGATCCCCGGCACCGCGGCGGGGACATGCTTGTAGAAGCAGCGAAGCGTCCAGTCCGCAACCTCCTCGACGCCGGCGCGGTTCGACGCCCCGTAGCCGGAGAGCACCATGTTCGGCTTGAGCAGCGTCCCCTGGACGTCGACGCGCTGGTCGAACAGCTCCGTGTAGACGGCGGCGAGCACGCGAGAGGTGACGTGGTATGCGCGTTCGATCGTGTGCGTGCCGTCCATCAGGACCTCGGGCTCGACGATCGGCACGATCCCGGCCTCCTGGCAGAGGGCGGCGTACCGCGCGAGCGCGTGCGCGTTCGTCCAGATGCAGTACTCGCTCGGCAGCGCGTCGGTGATCGAGTACGTCGCGCGCCATTTCGCGAAGCGGGCGCCGAGCGTCCGGTACTCCTCGAGCCGGCCGCGCAGGCCGTCGAGCCCCTCGGTGACCGTCTCGCCCTCGGCGAGCGCGAGCGGCTTCGCCCCCTGGTCGACCTTGATCCCGGGAATGACGCCCCTCGACTCGAGCAGCTGCGGGAACGGCGTCCCGTCGAGCGCCTCCTGGCGAATCGTCTCGTCGAAGAGGATGACGCCGCTGATGTACTCCTCGACGCCCTGCGTCGTGAACAGCATGTCGCGATACGCGCGACGGTTGTCCTCGGTCGAGTCGAGGCCGATCGAGTCGAACCGCTTCTTGATCGTGCCGCTGCTCTCGTCGGCGGCGAGGATGCCCTTGCCCTCGGCGACGAGCGCCTTGGCGGTTTCGTGCAGGTCGGTCATTGCGTTCTCCCTGTTCCGGTGTCCGCCGCCCATTATCCCGAGCGGCGGCGCACCGGAATCGGGAGATGTCCTGATTCAGCCGCCGGAGCTGAAGGCGTGGTCGAGGTCGTAGTCGGCGACCTCGCGGCCGAGCGCCGAACCGGCCTGGACGGAGAAGCGGTTAGTGGAGGCCGCCCCAGATGCGGGCGTTCATCGCCTCCGTCCGTCGCGTTCGTGCCCAGGAACCGGCTGAACACCTCGGCCATCGCGGATGTGATGGTCGCGTGCGCCGACGGGTACTCGGGATGGTTCGGCGTCGGCAGGAGCGAGCGCCACCCCGGCTGCTCGACCGTCAGCGGCCTCTCGTCTTCGCCGAGCGCCGGCGACCGTGGGCAAGCATCTCGAGGCGGTCTACGAGCGGCTCGGCGTGCACAACCGGACGGCCCGCCGCCGCGGTCTACCGGCGTTAGCCGGGGCTAGACTTCGTCCGCTTCGCGGGAGTAGCTCAGTTGGTAGAGCACTGGCTTCCCAAGCCAGGTGTCGCGGGTTCGAGTCCCGTCTCCCGCTTCCGCCGCGAGCCGCGCTCAGGGCACCTCGTAGACACCGCTGTCCGGATGGAGGACGCGCCAGAGCGCCACGTGATTGCGAATCGCACGGCGCTCGTCGAGGTCGCTCCTTGCGCCCGGTTGCCTGACCTCGATCATGCCGCCGCCGACGTCCGCGACCTCGAACGCGGAGCGTCGGAAATGGATGCACAGGTCGTCGACCAGCGCGTGGTCATCGGTACGAATCAACATGGGCCGCAGTCCGTGCTCGCCACGTACTGCATCGACCCTTCTAGATATACCGCGTAGACCTCGATCGAGGATCCCCGGGCCTTCTGGCGCTACCGCTTCGGAAGGGCCTTTGGCATGGTGGAGGGAGCGCCGAGGCCGTAAATCCGAACTGACCCTCCGGAATCCGGAAGCTCACCGACATCGCTTCCGGCGCCGGCCTCGGCGCTTTCTTCCATAGACGTCGAGCGGAACGGTCTGTTAGCCGCGAATCCCCCGAAAGAAATCGCCGCCGGCGCCCCTCTCAGTGGTGTCAGCGATCGCCAACGAAGGGGTTCCGAGATGGTCAACGTCAACCTGGTGCGGTTCTTCGGGTTCGCCGCCGCCGTCGTCGCGGTGACGACCGGTCACGCGGCCGGCGCGACGCGTGCGGCCGGCTTCGGCGCTTTCCCCGGCCATGTCGTCCAGGGGACGATGGTGCACGTCACCGTCTCGACCAGGAACGTCACGAGCGCCTGCTCGCTTCGCGTCCGCTACGCGGGCGGCTCGACGCAGCCCGGGCTGGGCCAGGCGTTCGTCGTCGCCGGCCGCGCGCAATGGACGTGGAAGGTTCCGACGAACGTGCAGGCCGGCAAGGCGCGCGCCGATGCGCGCTGCGGCCGCACGTCCTTCTCGCGGCTGTTCGTCGTCGTCGGCAAGCTGACGACCGCGCCGACTCCGCTCGCGAAGGTCGTCGTCGTCAAGAGCGGTTTCTCGACCCGCGTCGACACGAGCGGCAGCACACGGCTGAGCTACGGCGTCATCCTGCACAACCAGGCCGACGCACGCGATGCGGGCGACATCACGATCCAGACGAACTTCGTGCTCGCCGACGAGCACCTGCTCGGCACCGACACGGAACGGATCAGCGGCGTCTCGGCCGGCTCCGACTTCGCGTTCGGCAACACCGTCTACTTCCCCGGGGCGGCGCCGATCGTCCGGCTCGAGTTCGTGATCAACGTCGACCACTTCCTGCCGCACGCGCTCTCGTTCCCGACGCTCGCCAACATCCACCTCGAGCCGGAGAACTTCCAGCCGCAATGGGTCGGCACGATCGAGGGCGAGATTCAGAACACGAACCCGGCGCGGACGCTGCAGAGCGCGGCGCTCTCCGCCGTCGTGCTCGACGCGACCGGCGCGATCATCGGCGGCACGTCGGGCGGCTTCGTCTCGCAGGCGCTGCCGACCGGCGCGCGCGCCTTCATCCAGATCCGCAACCTCGACGTCCTCCCGACCGACCGCGCGGCTTCGGCGATGGTGTCGATGTGCCCGACCTGGGTGCAGAGCTAGCGCTCGGCTCTGCGCCCCGGTCGGCGTACTCCCAGCCGCTGGACTTCCGCGCGCCCGAATGTCAACAGCGGCGCGTGTCCGGCGTCATTGGTCAGCCATACATACCGGCCCGCCCGTGTCCGTCCTGCCGGCGCGAGTGGGGTGCCGGGATCGCCTGCCAGGTCTGCGGTCAGGTGGAGGGGCTGCCGGCCGGCGTGCACCTGAGCTCGCCCGCCCGCCGTTTCGGCGGCTGGGTTCTCGAGGGGATTCTGGCCGGCGTCACGCTCGGGATCGGCTGGCTGATCTGGAGCTTCGTCGTGTTCGGCCGCGCCCAGACCCCGGCAAAGCAACTGCTGGGGATGCGCGCCGTCGAGCTCCGCACAGGCGAGCGCGCGACATGGGGCCGGATGTTCGTCCGCGAGATCATCGCGAAGCCGCTCGTCGCGATGCTGTCCTGGGTCACGCTCGGAATCGCGAACTTCTGGCTCGTGTGGGACGCGCGCAACCAGGAGCTGTGGGACAAGGTCGTCGGCACGGTGATCGTGAACGACCCGCACAAGCTCCTGCTGCCGGCGCTGGCAGCTGCGCCTGCGGAGGTGCCGCGCCGTGATCCGAGCGACATGCTCCCGTTCGCGCCGCCGGCGGGGTCGGCGCATGACCCGGAGCCTGCAGAGATCCCACGTTCGACCGAGGAGGACTAGCGCCAGGCAGCGGCGAGCTTCCGCCGCGACTCGCTCAGGTGCTCAGGCAGGACGCGGACGTCGCCGAGCACCGGCATGAAATTCGTGTCGCCGCTCCAGCGCGGGACGACGTGCAGGTGGCCGTGCTCGGGCACGCCGGCGCCGGCGATCCGGCCGATGTTCCAGCCCAGGTTGAACCCGTCCGGCGCGTAGACCGCGCGCAGCGCACGCATGCCGGCGGCGGCGAGCCGGTGGATCTCGGCGGCGGCCGCGTCGTCGAGATCCTCGAAGTTGAGGCCGTGCTCGGTCGGCGCGACGAGCAGGTGCCCGGACGCGTACGGGAACTTGTTCAGGAGGACGACGGCGCGGTCGCCGCGGTGGACGACGAGCTGCGCCTCGTCGTCGTCGCTCGCGACCGCGTTGCAGAGGAAGCAGCCCGGCTGCTCGTCGGCGCTGCCGACGTACTCGAGCCGCCACGGCGCCCAGAGCCGTTCCACGGCCGCGCTAGCCGAGCCAGTCGGCCCGGTACCGCGTCGGCGAGCGCCGCGTCAGGTGCGAGTACGCCTCGTCGGGAATCGTCGTCGCCTGCTCGACGCCCGCGCTGTGCCGAAGCGCGGTCTCGTCGACGGGATACCCGCCCCAGTCGGGGCTGTCGACCGACCGCTCGCGGGCGCCGACCGCGACGACGACGCACGGCCCGTCGCCTGCCCCGACGATCACGTGGTTCGTGTTCGGCGGGCAGTGGACGAAGTCCCACTGCCGCAGCGGCCGCTCCTCGCCCTCGACGATCAGCAGCCCCTCGCCGGCGACGACGAGGAAGTCCTCCTGGTCGGCCTCCCAGTGGTACATCGCCATCGGCTGCCCCGGTCCGAGCACGACGATGTTCATCCCGAGCTGCGCGAAGCGCGCGTCGCCCTCGAGGTCGCAGAGCGCGGGGCGTCCGTCGGCGTGGTACCAGCGCGCGTCCTTGGCGTTCAGCAGGTACCAGCCGTCGCCGTGCGCGACGAGCCCTGCGTCGGTCTGCTCGAGCGGCGCCTCGGGAACCATCGACGCGAGTCTAGTCCGAGGCGTAGTGTCGTTCAGAACCCGACCAGGAGGCAGCGATGGCACTCGCACGCGTGGTGAGCTTCGACGGCGTCGACGACGACCGGATCGCGAACCTGAAGCGGAACATCGAGGAGGGCGAGCGGCCGACCGACCTCCCGGCGTCGGAGATCGTGCTCCTGCACGACTCCGATGCCCAGCGCGCGCTGGCGATCGTCTTCTTCGACAACGAGGACGACTACCGGCAGGGCGAGGCGGCGCTCGACGCCATGCCGGCCGACGACACGCCCGGCAGACGGCAGTCCGTGCAGAAGTACTCGGTTGCCGTGCGCGCGACGGGGTAACCGCTACAGCCAGCGCTTGTAGCGGAAGAACCCGAGCATCGCGACGACGACGACGACCATCGACACGATCGTGCCGACGAATCCGGCCTGGCTGTCGAAGCCGGGGAAGTGGACGTTCATCCCGAAGAAGCCGGTGATGAACGTCAACGGGAGCATCACGACGCTGAAGATCGTCAGGACGTAGAGGATGTCGTTCTGCTGGTGCGAGATGAGCGACTCGTTCGTGTCCTCCAGCGCCTCGACGACTTCCTTGTAGTTGTCGAGGTGGTCCCAGATGCGCTCGTTCGCGTCGACGATGTCGTCGAAGTACAGCTCGAGCTCCTCCGGCAGGAACCGCTCGATCTGCCGCTCGAGCTGGCGCAGCGTCGGCCGCTGCGGCCGCACGATCTTGCGGTACGAGATGATCTCCTGCTTCACCTTGTGGATGTCGCGCACGCGCTCCTTCGCGCGCGGCGTCACCTCGTCGATCTCCTCATCGATCTGGCGGAGCTTCCCGCCGATCTTGTCGAGGATCGGGAAGCAGTAGTCGTAGAGATCGTCGAGCACCTCGTACAGGAGCCGTCCGGAGCCGCGCGAGAAGAGGCTGTGCCGGAGCTGCTCGTTCTCGGCGCAACGCTGGAAGAGCCGCGTCACCGGCTTCAGGTCGACGTTCGGCAGCGTCACGAGGTAGTCGGGCCCGAGGAAGACGTCGAGCTCGCCCGCGTCGAGCCGGCCGACGCCCGTGTTGTAGACCGGGAAGTGGAGGACGGCGAACAGGTAGCCGCGGGCGGCGTCCTCGGTGTAGACGTCGACCTTCGGCCGCTCGCGGCGCGACATGACGTCCTCGATGTCGAGCGGGTGCCACCCGAAGCGCGAGCCGAGCCGCTGCGCCTCCTCCTGGGAGGGCCGCTCGAGGTGGATCCAGGTCAGGCCGTCGAGCTCGAGCTCAGCGAGGCGCGGCTGCTGTGCGGCGAGGTCGACCGCATGCGGCGGCTGCCCGACACGGCGTGTGCGGATGCGAGGCAGGCTTGGCATCGGTACTGAGGGGGTCGATGGTCGCCAACACGGTCGGCTTCGGATTCTACCCGGCAGAACCTGCGGGAAACGGCGTCAGACGGACGTGCACCGGCAGCCGCCGCTCGAGCAGCAGCGCGCCCGCCGCACACGCGAGGTTCGCGGCGGCGGCGGCGGGCCACAGGACGAGCGGCGCGTGCTGGAGCACGAAGCCGCCGCCCGCCGGGCCGATGATCCAGCCGACCTGCCACGAGAGGCTCGAGAGCGCGAGGTAGCGCCCGAGCAGTCGCGGCGGCGCGAGATCGACGCCGAGCGGTGCGTGGATCGCGCCGTGCAGGCACTCACCGAGCGCGAACACGAGCATCGCGCCGCAGAGGACGATCGCGGCGGCGGTCGCGGTCGTGAACTTCCCCGCCGTCCAGACGAGCAGCAGCGAGATCGACCAGACGACGCCCATCGCCGCGAGGCCGCGCATCCGCCGTCGTCCCTCGAGCAGCTTCGCGAGCGGCAGCTGGAAGAGGACAATGCCGATCGAGTCGAGCGCGAAGATGATCCCGACCTGGCGCTCGTTGACGCCCGCGACGTTCTTCGCGAACGCGGGCAGCAGCTCCACCATCAGCGCGATCGCCGACGCCATGAACGCGGCGTTGAGACAGGTGTAGGCGAGGAAGACGCGGTCGCGCGCGACCTCGCGCCACCGGCCTGACCCGCGATCCGGGTGCAACTCCGGTGTGCGCACACGCGTCAGCACGAGCGCGAAGACGACGAACGTCGCGCAGTCGATGAAGAACAGCGTTGCGAAGGATCGCGGGTGCGCGACCGACGCGATCAGGCCGGCCGCGACACCGCCGACCGCGACACCGAGGTTCATCGTCAGGCGCTGCAGCGCGTACGCCTGCGAGCGCCGCTCCGGCGGCGTCAACCCGGCGAGCAGCGTCGATTGCGACGGCCAGAACGAGCCGCTGCCGAAGCCCCAGACGGCATAGATCGCGAACGCCTGCCATGCCGTGCGAATGAGCGGCATCAGCGCGAACGCAACCGTCATCACCGCGAGCGCCCCGAGGAGCACACGCTTCGCGCCCAGCCGGTCGGAGAATGTCCCAGCCGCGAACGTGCTGAGCAGCGCGGCCGTCGACTGCAGTGCGGCGGCGAGACCCGCCAGCCCGAGCGGGATCCCGCGCACGTTGTGCAGGTAGATGATCATGAACGGGATGACGACGCCGTTGCCGAACGCGTTCAGCAGACCGCCGAGCTGCAGGATGTAGACGTCGCGCGGCAGCTGCGGCGCGAGGCTGCTCAGGTACTTGCGCACGGCGACCGAGCCTAGTCGTCGTCCGCACCTGGACCTCCTTGCAGGACGCGTCGCGCAACGGGCGGCGTGCGCACACCGGAACGCTTATCGCGGCTGCATCGATCGACGCATCGACGTCTCGTCGCGGCTGACCGCTAGGCACCCGCGAGCCTGGCGAGCGCATCGTCGCGGTCGACGCAGTCCTCGATCAGCACGACCGCATCGTTCGCAAAGGTGAAGACCTTGTACGTCCCGGCGAGCTCGAGGGCGACGCGGTCGCCGTGCGCAATCGCCTCCTGCGGCTCGAACCGGAGGCCGCCTGCATGATGCTGCGCGAGGAGGCTCACGACCTCCCGGCGGTCGTGTCAGAGCGGCGTCTCGCCCCTCCAGCCCATGCCCTCGACGCCGCGCCACTGCGCGTCGGGCCGGAGGAGCGCGGTGACCGCATCGACGTCGCCGCCGTCGAGCGCGGCGAACGCGTCCCGCAACCGGTCCGACCGGTCGGCCATCAGTGCGCCCGGGAGGATTCGAACCTCCGACCTCGCGCTCCGGAGGCGCGCGCTCTATCCCCTGAGCTACGGGCGCCCGGGAAGGGCAGTGTAGCCTTGCCCGGCGATGCAGGTCGCCGCGCGCATCGTCACGCTCGAGCTGGCGGAGACGTTCGTCATCTCCCGCAGCGCGCGCGACAGCGAGGACGTCGTCCAGGTCGAGGTGTCGTGCAGCGGCGTTCGCGGCTTCGGCGAGGCGGCGCCGATCGACCGCTACGGCGAGTCGCCGGAGTCGGCCACCTCGTACGTCGACGAGCATGCCGACCTGCTCGGCGACGATCCGTTTGCCCTCGAGGAGATCATGGCGCGCCTGCCGGCGACGCAGTTCGCAGCGCGCGCCGCACTCGACGCAGCGCTGCACGACCTGCAGGGAAAGCTTGTCGGCCGTCCTGTCCACCAGCTGCTCGGGCTGCCGCGCGTCGGTCCGCCGACGAGCTGGACGATCTGGCTCGGCGACCCCGACGACATGGCGCGCCGCACCGAGAAGGTGCGCGGCCGGTTCAAGCGGCTGAAGCTGAAGCTCGGCGCGCGCGACGGCCGGGACGTCGAACGCGTGCGCGCGGTTCGCGACGCCGCGGACGGCGTGCCGCTGCAGGTCGACGTCAACGAGGCGTGGTCGCTCGACGAGGCGCTCGATGCGCTGCCCCAGCTCGCAGAGCTCGGCGTCGAGTACTGCGAGCAGCCGCTCCCCGCCGGCGACGACGGCGGGCCGACGTTGAAGGAGCGCTCGCCGCTCCCGATCTACGTCGACGAGGACTGCCACACGCTGCGCGACGTCGCGACGTGCGCCGAGCGCGCGCACGGGATCAACGTCAAGCTCGCGAAGTCGGGCGGCATCCGCGAGGCGGTCCGGATGACGCACGCGGCGCGCGCCCTCGGCCTCGGCTGCATGCTCGGCTGCATGGTCGAGTCGGGGCTCGGCATCGCGGCCGGCGCGCACATCGCGTCGCTCTTCGACCACGTCGACCTCGACGGGAACATCCTGATCGCGAGCGACCCGTGGCCCGGCGTCCAGTTCGTCGACGGCGTCCAGCTTCCAGCGGAGGAACCGGGGCTCGGTGTCCGGCACGCGGTATCTGATCCTCGCTGAGGGCTTCAGCGCCGACGCGCACTACGGGAAGACGATGCGCGGCGTTCTGCGCTATCGCCGCGAGGACGTCGTCGCGATCCTCGACTCGACGCGCAACGAGGGCGACCTCGAGGAAGGCATCCCCGTCGTGCGGAGCGTCGCGGCCGCGGAGCCGTACGCACCCAACACGGCGCTCGTCGGCGTCGCGACGCAGGGCGGGCGGTTTCCGCCGGCGTGGCTCGACCTGCTGCGGGAGTGCGTCGAGCACGGGCTGAGCATCGAGAACGGCCTGCATGTCTTCCTCGCCGACGACCCCGAGCTCGCCGAGCTCGCGCGGCAACGGGGCGTCGAGCTCCGGGACCTGCGCAAGCCGCCGCCCGACCTCTCGACCGCGACCGGAGCGAACCTGGCGGTGCCTTCGACGATCGTCCTCACGGTCGGCTCCGACTGCGCAATCGGCAAGATGACGGTGTCGCTCGAGCTCGACCGCGAGGCGCGCTCGCGCGGCGTGCGCTCGGTGTTCGTGCCGACGGGCCAGACGGGTATTGCGATCGCCGGCTGGGGCATTGCAGTGGATGCCGTCGTTGCCGACTTCATCGCCGGCGCCGCCGAGCAGCTCGTCGTCGAGGGGCACGAGCGCGGGGGAGAGCTGTTGTGGGTCGAGGGCCAGGGCTCGCTCGTCAACCCGGTCTACTCGGGCGTCACGCTCGGGCTTTTCCACGGCAGCGCGCCCCACCTGCTCGTCCTCTGCCACGAATCGGGCCGCGACGAGATCGAGGGCTGCGGCGGCGGCCCGCACCCGATCCCGCCGCTGCGCGAGCTCGTCGACCTGCACGAGCGGATGTCGCTGCCGGCGCGCAAGGCGAAGGTCGTCGCCGTCGCCCTGAACACGCGCCGCCTCGACGACGCTGCCGCGCGCGAGGCGATCGCGGCCGCCGAGGCCGAGACCGGCCTGCCCGCCGACGATCCCGTCCGCTTCGGCGCGGCGAAGCTCGTAGACGCGGTCCTCAAGGGTTAGGCCCGATTCCCTCGAAAGATGGGCCTTTCGGCCTAGGAGAACGGCGTTAGGTTGCCGATCTAGGCGAGGGCACTCCTGATTTCGAGACGAAGGGACCTGATGAAGAAGCTCGCTGCGGCCTCTGCGCTTTTCCTTGCGCTGAGCGTCCTCGTCGCCGGCACCGCCGGCGCAACAACGACCCCGCGCGGCGCTGCCCTGGCGGCGGCAGGGCCGATCACCTTCGGCGTCGCCGACGACGCAGGCAAGTTCGCGGACGACGGCGGCCTCTGGTTCAACCAGCAGCTGAAGGGCGCGAACCTGACCGAAGAGCGCTGGACGCTCTCGTGGAGCCCCGATCGTCCGACGACGATCGACGAGCTGGCGTTCCTCGAGCGCGCGGCGCCGCAGGCGCAGGCCGACGGCATCCGCGTCGAGCTGTCGCTGTACGGCCGGCCCGCGTCGGCGACCGACCCGACCGCGTTCTGCGCCTGGGCGGCGCTCGTCGCGCAGACCGTGTCGCAGTGGGGCATCCACGACTACATCGTCTGGAACGAGCCGAACACCGCGCTCTACTGGTCGCCGCAGGACGATGGGGCGGCCGTGAAGTACGAGGCGCTGCTCGCGGCCTGCTACGACTCGATCCACGCGGCCGACCCGGACGCGAACGTGATCGGCTTCGGGCTCTCGCCGCGCAAGGGCACCGCGACGCAGACGGCGCCGATCCCGTTCCTCAAGGCGGCCGGCGCCGCGTATCGCGCCTCCGGCCGGACGGCGCCGATCATGGACATGCTCTCCGTCCATCCGTACCCGAACCCGAACAACCCGACCGACGGGCCGGACGTCGGCTACCCGGACGCGAACAACTACGGCATTCCGAACCTCGACCGCGTCAAGCAGGCGGTCTGGGAGGCGTTCAACAACACCGGCCAGCCGACGACGCTGAACGGCCTGCTGCTCGTCCTCGACGAGGTGGGCTGGCAGACGGCGACGAGCCAGTACGCGCAGTACCTCCACGACGAGAACGTCCGGGTCGTCAGCGAGGACCAGCAGACGCGCTATCTCCAGCAGGCGACCGAGAAGTACTTCGCGTGCGACCCGACGATCGCGACCGTCAACTGGTTCCTGCTCGTCGACGAGTCGACCCGCGACGGCAAGGACGGCACCGGCACGCCGGTCGGCGGCGGCTGGCAGTCCGGCCTGCTCACCGCGGGCGGCGAGGGGAGCTCGACCGCGAAGCCGGCCTATGCGGCGCTCGCCGCCGACTGGGCGGCCGGCCGCGACGCCTGCAAGGGGCAGGCGATCGTCTGGACGCCGAAGGGCGCCGGCGCGAACGGCGGCAGCAGCGCGGCGGGCGGCAGGGTGGACGGCGGCGGCGCGACCGTCAAGAAGGCGGCCAAGTGCAAGAAGGGCCAGCACTCGTCGAAGAAGCGGCCCTGCCGCAGGTAGAACCCGGACCGTGCTCGTCGCGGTCATCTCGGACACGCACCTTCCTCGGGGAGCCAGACGGCTCCCCGAGGCGTGTCTGGAGGCGTTGCGCGGCGCCGACGTGATCGTCCACGGCGGCGACTTCTCGGCGGCGTCGGTGCTCGACGAGCTGCGGGCCCTCGGCCCGCCGGTGCAGGCGGTGTACGGCAACGCCGACGAGCCGGCGCTGCGCGAGACGCTGCCGAAGGAGCTCGTCCTCGAGCTCGAGCGGGTGAAGCTCGGCGTCGTCCATATTCCGGGGCCGGCCGCGGGGCGGGAGGAGCGGCTGGCACGCCGCTTCCCCGGTTGCGACGCGGTCGTGTTCGGTCACACGCACCTGCCGACCGTCGAGCGTCACGGCGACCTCTGGCTCCTCAATCCGGGCTCGCCGACCGAGCGGCGGCGCGGGCCGTTCCACTCGTTTCTCCTGCTCTCGATCCGCGGTCGCCGGATCCGGCCCGAGCTCGTGCGCCTGACGACTTGACACGAACGTCTGTTCGCTCTAGCATGGCGAACACATGTTCGGCAAGTTCGTCATCGTGCTCGTGCTCGCCGCCCTCGCGGTCGGCCTCGCCGCCCGAAGCTCACACGGTGCGGGACCGGAGCGGTCGTACGTCGTGAAGCCGACCGACACCCTCTGGTCGATCGCCGCCCGCAGCTACGCCGGCGACGTCCGCGAGGGCGTCTGGAAGCTCGAGCAGCGAAACCACCTCGCCTCGTCGACGCTCGTTCCCGGCCAGAAGCTGACGCTTCCGGCCGGGGGCTAGGGACTTTCGCGCGCGGAAGAGCGCGGTCTTCCCGCGCGCTCCGTGCAGTCAGACTCGCGTGCGGGCGCGGCCTTAGCTTGCGCGGGCTACGGGGATGTCGATGCCAAAGACGTGCACGCGTTCGCCCTTGAAGAGCCGGCGCTCCTGGTCCCAGGGGAACCAGATGACGACCTTCCAGGCGAGGCGCTCGCCGGTCGGCTCGACGCCGAGCCACTCCGCCTGGTGCGTCGCCGAGACGTCCGCCTCCTCGCAGACGCCCTGCGGCCCGATCACGATGTCCGTCAGGTCGAAGCGGATGTCGGGGAACGCCGTCAGCAGCTGCGTGTAGAAGCGCGCCGCTCCCTCATGGCCCTCCCAACGGTGGCCCGTCTGGACGAGCTCGTACACGCAGTCCGGTGTGAGCGTCGAGATCAGGCCGGGAAGGTCGCGCGCGTCCTCGGCGATCGAGTGCGTCTTGTAGAGCTCGCGGATCTCCGTGTACAGCTCGGGCGTGATTTCACGCCGGTAGACCTCGAGCACGGTGGGGTCCGCCACGTGCGAGAGCCTACTATCGAGCGGCTGTGGACCTGGACGTCGTCTTCCTCGGCACGTCGGCGTCGATGCCGACTGCGCACCGCGCGCCCGCGGCGCTGCTCGTCCGCCGCGGCGGCGAGCGTCTCCTCTTCGACTGCGCGGAGGGCACGCAGCGGCAGCTGCAGCGGTCGTCGGTCGGCCTCGTCGACCTCGAAGAGGTCTTCCTCACGCACTTCCACGCCGACCACTTCCTCGGCCTGCCGGGGATGCTGAAGACCTTCGCGCTTCGCGGCCGCGACGAGGTGCCGCTCACCGTCTACGGCCCGCAGGGGATCAAGGAGCTGTTCGGCGCGCTGCGGCCGTTCCTCGGGCGACTGCCGTACCGGCTGACGCTCGTCGAGCTCGAGCCGGGCGAGCGCCTCGAGCGCGCCGACTACGTGATCGAGCCGTTCGCCGTCGAGCACGGTGTCAGCGCGCTCGGCTACGCACTCGTCGAGCACGAGCGCCCCGGCCGCTTCGACGTCGCCGCCGCCGATGCGCTCGGCGTGCCGCCCGGGCGCGAGCGCGGCGTGCTGCAGGCCGGCGAGCCGCTGACCCTGCCTGACGGGACGGTCGTGACGCCGGACGCGGTCCTCGGGCCGGCGCGCGCCGGACGGAAGCTCGCGATCACGGGCGACACGGCGCCGTCGCCGCACGTCGTCCAGGCCGCGCACAACGCGGATGTGCTCGTCCACGAGGCGACTTTCGGCGCCGACGAGCGGGACCGGGCGCGCGAGACGATGCACTCGACCGCGGCCGAAGCCGCCGAGGTGGCGAAGCTCGCGGCCGTCCGGCTGCTCGCGCTGACGCACGTCTCGACGCGGTACTTCGGCACCGAGCTGCGCGACGAGGCGCGAGCCGTGTTCGCGGAGACCGTCGTTCCGCGCGATTTCGACGTCCTCGAGATCCCGTTTCCCGAACGGGGAGCGCCTCGGCTCGCCAAGGCGGGGGCAAGGCCGCTATCGTCCGCCGCCGATGGGCCCGATGGTGCAAGTGGCGGTGGCCGGTGACGTCACCGAGGCGGAGGAGCTGCAGGAGCTGCTCCGGAACGTCGGCATCGACTCCGAGCTCGAGGCGCAAGGCCCGGACGATCCGCTGACCGTGATGGTCCCCGAGGAATCGCTCGAGGCGGCGCAGGACGCGATCGAGGCGTTGAGCGAGCCCGACGATCTGATCGCCGAGCCTTAGTTCGACCGCGCGCAGGCGCTCGGTCGAATCTTGGCGGAACTTCGCGCGCCGGAGAGCGCGGTCTCCGGTGCGCTTCCTGCGGTCAAGGCCCGTCGTGCGGGGCCGGTTCCCAGAGCGTCAGCGTGATGTCGCGCGGCCGCTCGTGGAACGGGCCGCGGCCGCGTAGCAGCGCGCGCAATTCCGCTTCGAACTCCTGGACGCGGTCGCCGAACAGGTGCGGCGCCGCGGCAGAGAGGGAGAAGACCGCCGCGACGACGTCGTCCTCGCTGCGCTCGAACGTCTCGGTGCGCCGGATCTCCAGCTCGCGACGATTGCGGAAGAGACCAACGTCGATGACGTCGCGCGGGTCGCGGCCTTCCCAGGTGCGAAATCCCTGCCCGGCCCGCTTCTCGCTGCCGAGCCAGCGCTTCACGAGCGCCGTGATCTCTTCGTGCGGCACGTTGCCGTCACCCTCGTGCGTGGTCGCGCCGACGTGCACGAGCGCTCCGGCGGGTGCGAGCATCGCGTGCAGCGTCCCGGCGATCTCCTCGCTCGCGAACCAGTGGAGCGACTGCGCGACAATGATCACGTCGAACGTGCCGACGCCGCCGGGCAGCTCTTCCGCGCGCAGGCGGACGAAGCGCTCGTTCGGCGCACCGCCGCGCGCGGCGACGCGCACCATGTCGGCATCCGCGTCGACGCCGACGACCACGGCGAACAACGGTGCGAGCAGATGGGTCAGAGAGCCCGGGCCGCAGCCGACGTCGAGCAGCCGGCCCGTGCCGTCGAGGCCGAGCTCGTCGCGGAGCGCGTTCGCGATCGCGATCGGGTACGGCATGCGCCCGCGTGCGTAGAACTCGGCGCTGCCGGCGTAGAGCGTGTCGTCAGATCTGCCAGGCACCGCCGCGCATGACGACGACGTCGCGGCCGTCCTTCGTGCGGCCGGTGACGGTGACGTCGTCACCGCCGATCATGAAGTCGATGTGCACGGCGCTCGAGTTGACCCGCGGCACGTCGTCGGGATCGGCGATCGGGGCCTCGTAGCCGTCGCCGAGCGCGATGTGGCTCGCCGCGTTCTCGTCGAGAAGCGTGTTGAAGAACGTGCGCCCGAGCCGGCCGATTCGCGATTCGCGGTCGACGAGCGCGACCTCGCCGAGGCGTGACGCGCCGTCGTCGGTCGCGAGGCGCGTCCGCAGCGCGTCGGCGTTCTGCTCGGCGTCGACCTCGACCGCGCGGCCGCCGTGGAAGCGGACGCGGAGGCCCGTGACCACCGAGCCGGCGACGTCGAGCGGCTTCGTGGCGCTGACCACGCCCTCGGTGCGCTCGGGGTCCGGCGTCGTGAAGATCTCCTCCGTCGGCAGGTTCGGCATATGCCGGACGCCCGTGCGGGTCTGCGCTGCACCGCCTTCCTTCGCGAACCGCGAGCTGGGGAAGAGGCCGATCGTCAGGTCGGTGCCGGGCCCCTCGAAGCGGAGCGCGTCGAGGTCGAGTGCGTCGAGCCGCAGCGCCGTCTGCCAGATCTCGTCGACGCGCTCGTTCCACGCCGCGGCCGGGTCGAGCTCGTCGAGCCGGCAGATGTGGACGACGTCGCGCCAGAGCTGGTCGAGCGCCGCGGCGCCGTCGAGCTCCGGGTAGACGATCCGCGCCCAGCGCTCGGTCGGGAACGGCGAGATCGTCCACGCGACCGACCGCTCGGCGATCACCTTGAACAGCTCCGGCAGCGTCGGCAGGCGGTCCTTGCCCGCACGCGCCGGGTCGATTCCCTGCAGGAGCCCGGGCGGGACGCCGGGAGTCAGCACGATCCGCGCCGCATCGAGCTCGCCGAGATCGAGGACGCGGCGGCCGAGCCACGGCGGCACCCAGCCGAGCGTCTCGTCGCGCGCGAGCTCGGCGCGGATCCGCTTCACGTCGGGATCGAAGTACGACGCGTCGACGTAGCGCGCGCCGCGCGCGTACGCGTGCCGCGCGATCGCGTGGACGAAGGGCGCCGCCTCCGGCGACGCTTCGACCGCGACGACCTGATCGGGCTGCACGTTGGCGCCGACCGAGACGATCAGCTCGGCGTAGCGGTCGAGCACGTCGCTGTTCACGGCGTCGAGTCTAGAACTGGCACCACTCCGCGATGCGGGGCGACGTCCCGAGGTAGACCTCGAGCTCCTCCGGCAACAGCTCCGGGAAGGCGGCGTACGCAGTCAATCGAACGTGCCCCTCGAGCAGAACGAGCTTCGACCGGTCGGGCGGCGCGACGACGATCAGCGGCGGATTCGTCGCAACGTTCGAGGCGATCGCGCGGTCGCCCTCGTCGCGGCCGTGCACCTCGGCGGCGACTCTCGGCAGCCGCGTGCCGTTCGAGACGGTCGACCACCAATTCCAGTTGATGTACAGAATGTCGAGCACCTCATCGCGCCGCAGCGCGACGCGCTCCCACTCGACGTCGTCCGGGAAGCCGCCGAACAGACCGTCGCGCTCCTGCCACGCGTGCTCTCGCTCCGTCACGTCCGCGTCCGTCCACCGTGACGCAGGCGCCCGCTCCGCCTGCCAGAAGCAGTCGAGGACCTCGTCCTGCGTCACGCGCCGCACCGTCCGCACCGCCGGGTATTGTCCCGCGCAGCACGAACCCCTTTAACCCGGTCCAGCGAGGCCGGAAAGGAGTCGAATGAGTACCCATGCCCCGACGCAGGGGACAGTCCTGCTCGACGCCGATGCGCTGGGCAGAACGCTTTCGAGAATCGCCCACGAGATCATCGAGGGCAACCCGGAGCTCGATCGCGTCGCACTCGTCGGCATCCAGACCCGCGGCGTCCCGCTCGCCGGCCGCCTCGCGCGGCTGATCGAGGAGCGCGCGGGCGAGGCGCCGGAGCTCGGCGCCGTCGACATCACGTTCTACCGCGACGACGTCGCCGTGCGGGCGGGGGAGGCGCCGCGCCACGCGCAGCCGCTCGTCCGCGACACGCAGCTCGGCTTTGCGCTCGAGGGACGCACCGTCGTCCTCGTCGACGACGTCCTCTACACCGGGCGGACGATCCGCGCCGCGATCGAGGCGCTCTTCGACTACGGACGGCCGGCGCGCGTCCAGCTCGCGGTCCTCGTCGACCGCGGCCACCGCGAGCTGCCGATCCGCCCCGACTACGTCGGCAAGAACCTCCCGACCTCACGCACCGAGCGCATCCAGGTGCAGCTGCTCGAGATCGACGAGACCGACCAGATCCTGCTCATGCCGAACCCGGAGGAGGAGTCGCGATGATCCGGCTCGTGAAGGACGACCTGCGCCCGCCGCAGGCGTCGACGCGCCGCCACCTGCTCTCGATGGCCGACGTCACCCGCGACGACGTGGACCGCGTCCTCGGCACCGCGCGCACGTTCGCGACATCGCTCGAGCGCGAGGTCAAGAAGCTGCCGACGCTGAAAGGGCGGCTGGTCGTCAACCTCTTCTACGAGTCGTCGACGCGAACGTCCTCGAGCTTCGAGCTCGCGGCGAAGCGCCTGTCGGCCGACACGCTGGCGATCAAGTCGGCGGGCTCGTCGGTCGACAAGGGCGAGTCGCTCAAGGACACGGCGCTGACGCTCGGCGCGTACGACCCCGACGTGATCGTCATCCGCCACCCGCTGGCCGGCGCAGCGCACTTCGTCGCCGGGATCGCCGACGCGCACGTGGTCAACGCCGGCGACGGAAAGCACCAGCATCCGACACAGGCGCTGCTCGACCTCTTCACGTTGCAGCAGGAGCTCGGCCGGCTCGAGGGGTTGCACGTCGCGATCGTCGGCGACGTCCTGCACTCACGCGTCGCGCGTTCCCTCGTGCAGGCTTTCGCGCTGACCGGAGTGCGGTGCACCCTCGTGGGGCCGCCGGCGCTGCTGCCCGAGGGCCTCGCCGAGTCGACCTCCGACATCGACGCGATCCGCGACGCCGACGTCGTCTACGTCCTGCGCATGCAGCACGAGCGGATGCAGCCCGGCGCGAACTTCGTGCCGAGCCTCCGCGAGTACAGCGCCCGCTGGGGTATCACCCCCGACCGGCTCCGGCCCGGGCAGAAGGTGATGCACCCGGGGCCGATGAACCGCGGCGTCGAGATCGACCCGCGCGTCGCCGACTGCGCCGACGCGCTCGTCGAGATCCAGGTGCGCAGCGGCCTCGTCGTCCGGATGGCAGTGCTGTACGACCTGCTCGTCGGCGGCCCGGTCGGCGTGCGCGCCCTCGCCGCGGCGGAGGTGGCGTGATGCTGTGGATGCAGGAGACCGCGAACGCGAACGTCGTCGTCCGCGGCGCGCGGGTCGTCGATCCCGGCGAGGGCATCGACGCGACGGTCGACGTCCGCATCGACGACGGCGTCGTCGCGCAGATCGGACAGCACGTCGACACGAACGAGCACCGCGTCGTCGACGGCGCCGGGCTCGTGCTCGCACCGGCGTTCGTCGACCCGCACGTCCACCTGCGGACGCCGGGCAGGGAGGACGAGGAGACGATCGCGAGCGGCACCGCCGCCGCCGCGGCCGGCGGCTACTGCGCGATCCTCGCCATGCCGAACACCGACCCGGTCGTCGACTCGTCGGCGACGCTGCAGGCGCTGATCGAGACGGCGCGCCGCGAGAGCACCGTGCCGCTCGGCTTCATGGCGGCGATCACGCGCGGCCAGGCCGGGGCGGAGCTGACCGAGATGGGCGAGCTCGCCGACGCCGGCGCCGCCGCATTCTCGGACGACGGCGTCCCGGTCGCATCGGCCGGGCTGCTCCGCCGTGCACTGCAGTACGCCTCCATCACCGGACGCCCGCTCGCGCTGCACTGTGAGGAACCCACGCTCTCGCACGGCGCACACATGCACGCCGGCCGCGTCAGCGCCGAGCTCGGTCTCGCCGGCTACCCGTCGGTCGCCGAGTCTGTGATGGTCGAGCGCGACCTGTCGCTCGCCGCCGCGGAGGCGCAGCCGCTGCACCTGATGCACCTCTCCGCGGCGGAGTCGGTCGGCGCGCTCCGCCGCGCCCGCGAGGCCGGCGTCCGCGCTTCGGGCGAGGTGACGCCGCACCATCTCGTCCTCACCGACGACGCGGTCCGGTCGCTCGACCCGAACCTGAAGATGAACCCGCCGCTGCGGTCCGAGCGTGACCGCATCGCGCTGATCGACGCGCTCCGCGACGGGACGATCGAATGCGTCGCCACCGACCATGCACCGCATGCGCAGTACGAGAAGGACGTGCCGTTCGAGGCGGCGCCGTTCGGCGTGACGGGGCTCGAGACGGCGTTCGCCGCGCTCTACACGCACCTGGTGCGACCGGGCGTTCTGACGCTGACTACGCTGCTCGAGCGGATGTCAGCGGGACCGGCACGCGTCTTCGGGCTCGAGCGCCCGCGCGTTGCGGTCGGCGCGCAGGCGAACCTCGTGCTGCTCGACCTCGAGCGGCCGTGGCACGTCGGCCGCTTCCGCTCGAAGTCCTCGAACTCGTGGCTGTGCGGCGAGACGCTGCACGGCGCCGTCGTGCTGACGCTCGCAAACGGCGCGGTTGTGCACGAATGACCGGGTTCATCGCGCTCGAGGACGGGACGGTGTTTCGCGGCGAGTCGGTGGGCGCGGAGGGCTTCGCCTGCGGCGAGGCGGTCTTCACGACCGGCATGTCCGGCTATCAGGAGGCCGTCACCGACCCGAGCTTCGCGGAGCAGATCATCTGCTTCACCGCACCGATGGTCGGCAACTACGGTGTCGCCGACGGGCGCTCCGAGTCGAAGAAGGCGCAGGCGCGCGCGGTGCTGATGCGCGAGGCGCGCGGGCCGGCCTGGACCGACTGGCTGCACGCTCGCGGCGTCGTCGCGCTGACCGGCATCGACACGCGGTCGCTCGTCCTGCACCTGCGCGAGGCGGGCGCGATGCGCGCGTGCGTCGTCGCAGCGGAGACGGCGGTCGACGAGGCGGTCGCGGCGGCGGCCGGGCAGCCGGGGATGGCCGGGCGCGCGCTCGTCGCCGGTGTCTCGACCGGCGAGCCGTTCGAGTACACGACCGAGGGGCGCGCGCGCGTCGCCGTCGTCGACTACGGCGTCAAGCGGTCGGTGCTGCGGCGGCTCGCCGCCGCCGGCGCGGCGATCACCGTCTTCCCGCACGACGTCGACGCCGACACCGTTGCGGGCTACGACGGCGTGCTCCTCTCACCGGGCCCCGGCGACCCGGCGCCGCTCGCCGACGAGACGGCGATGGTCGGGGAGCTCGTCGGCCGCACGAACGTCCTCGGCATCTGCCTCGGGCACCAGCTGCTCGCGCAGGCCACGGGCCACGAGACGTTCAAGCTGCCGTTCGGCCACCGCGGCACGAACCATCCGGTGCTCGCGCGCGAGTCCGGGCAGGTGCTCGTGACGAGCCAGAACCACGGCTTCGCCGTCGCCGCCTCCGACGCGAAGGAGATCTCGCACCACTCGCTCTACGACGAGACCGTCGAAGGGCTGTCGTTCCCCGATCTGCGCGCGCGCAGCGCGCAGTTCCACCCGGAGGCCGGCCCCGGCCCGCACGACGCGTGGGCGCTGCTCGAGACGTGGGTGGCGGATCTTGCCTAGGCGCACCGACATCGAGACGATCTGCATCGTCGGCTCCGGCCCGATCGTCATCGGCCAGGCCGCGGAGTTCGACTACGCGGGCTGCCAGGCGCTGAAGGTGCTGCGGCAGGACGGCTACCGCACGATCGTCGTCAACTCGAACCCCGCGACGATCATGACCGACCCCGGCTTCGCCGACCGCACGTATCTCGAGCCGCTCGACGTCGACGGCGTCGCCGACGTCCTCCGCCGCGAGCGTCCGGACGCACTGCTGCCGACGATGGGCGGCGGCACCGCGCTCAACCTCGCACGCGAGCTTGCGCAGGCCGGCGTCCTCGACGAGCTCGGGATCGAGCTGATCGGCGCGAAGCTCGACGCGATCCAGCGCGCCGAGGACCGGCTGCTGTTCAAGCAGGCGGTCGAGACGTGCGGGCTGCGCGTGCCGCAGTCGGTGATCGTCACCTCGCTCGACCAGATCGACGAGGCGCCGGTGCCGGCGGTCGTCCGGCCGGCGTTCACGCTCGGCGGCCACGGCGGCGGCTTCGCGGCGACGCGGGAAGAACTGCGGCGGCAGGTCGAGATCGGCCTGCGCGAGAGCCCGATCCACCAGGTGCTCGTCGAGGAATCGGTGCGCGGCTGGGACGAGTTCGAGCTGGAGGTCGTCCGCGACCGCCTCGACAACGTCGTCATCGTCTGCTCGATCGAGAACCTCGATCCGATGGGCGTCCACACCGGCGACTCCGTGACGGTCGCGCCTCAGATGACGCTGTCGGACGAGGCATACCAGGAGCTGCGCGACGCGGCGGCGGCGGTGATCCGCGCGGTCGGTGTCGACACCGGCGGCTCGAACATCCAGTTTGCGCGCAGCCGCGAGACCGGCGACGTGCGTGTGATCGAGATGAACCCGCGCGTCTCACGCTCCTCCGCGCTCGCGTCGAAGGCGACCGGCTATCCGATCGCCAAGGTCGCCGCGAAGCTCGCCGTCGGCTACACGCTCGACGAGATCCCGAACGACCTGACGGGCACCACGCCGGCGAGCTTCGAGCCGACTCTCGATTACGTCGTCGTCAAGTTCCCGCGCTTCGCGTTCGAGAAGTTCCCGGGCGCCGACCGCACGCTCGGCACGCAGATGAAGTCGGTCGGCGAGACGATGGGAATCGGGCGGACGTTCGCCGAGGCCTTCCTGAAGGCGATGCGGTCGCGCGAGCTCGACGCCGGCGCCGCGACACCGTGGTTGACGCTCGCCGATGTGCCCGACGGCGTGCATCCGTTCTTCCGCGGGGAGATCGAGCGGATCGTCGAGGCGCGCGCGGCGCTTGCCGGGAAGGACGTGACGTCGTTCGTCGCCGACGACTGGGTGGCGCTGAAGCGGGCCGGCCTGTCGGACGCCGACGTCGCCGAGGTCACCGGCGCCCCTGAGACGCTCGTGCGCGCGCGGCGGAAGGAGTGCGGCGTCCGCCCGGCGTACCGGCGCGTCGACTCGGTCGCTGCCGAGGTCGAGGCCTCCTCCAACTACTACTACTCGACGTGGGGTGAGGCCGACGAGGCTGTAAGCGGCGCCGGCAACGCCGGCACCGCACGGCCGGGAGACCAGGGCCGCCTACGGCGTCCCTGGGGGGCGCCGACGACCGGCCTGCGGCCGCGGGTCGTCATCCTCGGCTCCGGCCCGAACCGCATCGGCCAGGGAATCGAGTTCGACTACTGCTGCGTCCACGCCGTCCAGACGTACCGCGAGCTGGGCTACGACGCGGTGATGGTCAACTGCAACCCCGAGACCGTCTCGACCGACTACGACACCTCGGACCGTCTCTACTTCGAGCCGCTCGATACGGAGTCGGTGCTCGCCGTCTGCGACCGCGAGCGGCCGGAGGGCGTCGTCATCCAGTTCGGCGGCCAGACGCCGCTCAAGCTCGCGCGGGTGATCGAGGAGGCCGGCTACCGGATCCTCGGCACACCGTTCGACGCTGTGGATCTCGCCGAGGACCGCGGCCGCTTCGGCGGCCTGCTGCGCGCGCACGACATCGCCTCACCGGGGTGGGGGATAGCGACGACGCAGGAGGAGGCCGTGGGGGTCGCCGAGGAGCTCGGCTATCCGGTGCTCGTCCGCCCCTCGTACGTGCTCGGCGGCCGGGCGATGCGCATCTGCTTCGACGCGGACGACGTCCGCGAGGTGCCGGTGAGAGGGCGGGTCCTCGTCGACCGCTTCCTGGAGAGCGCGATCGAGATCGACGTCGACGCGCTCTGCGACGGCGCCGACGTCTACGTCGCGGCCGTGATGCAGCACGTCGAGGAGGCCGGCGTCCATTCCGGCGACTCGACGTGCGTGCTGCCGGCGCCGTGGCTGACGCCGTCGCAGACGCACGAGATCAACCGCATCGTCCGCGTGCTCGGCCGCTCGCTCGGTGTGGTCGGGCTGCTCAACGTCCAGCTTGCGCTGACGCCCGAGGGCGAGGTGTGCGTGCTCGAGGCCAACCCGCGCGCCTCGCGGACCGTCCCGTTCGTCAGCAAGGCGACCGGCATCCCGCTCGTCAACGCGGCGTGCCGCCTCTCGACCGGTCTCCGCATCGCCGATCTCGGCCTGCCGCGCGAGCGAGCGCCGAAGCAGTGGAGCGTCAAAGCGGCGGTGCTGCCGTTCCACCGCTTCCCCGGCAGCGACCCGGTGCTCGGGCCGGAGATGCGCTCGACGGGCGAGGTGATGGTGAGCGCCGCCGACCTGCCGACCGCGCTCGCCAAGGCCGAGCGCGCGGCCGGCCGCAAGCTGCCGACCGCCGGCTCGGTCTTCCTCTCGATTCGCCCGGACGAGCAGAAGTCGGCGGTCCCGATCGCGGCGACGCTGCTCGGGCTCGGCTTCGAGCTGTTCGCGACGGCGGGGACGACGGCGACGCTGCGCGGTGCCGGGCTCGAGGTCGAGCCGGTGCGCAAGCTGAGCGATGCGCAGGACGACGAGATGACGGTGATCGACCTGATCAGGCGCGGCCGCTGCGATCTCGTGATCAACACGCCGCAGGGCCGGAACGCGCGGTCGGACGGCTACGCGATCCGCGAGGCGGCGCTGTCGCGGCGCGTGCCGTGCATCACGACGATGGCCGGCGCCGCGGCGGCCGTGCACGCGATCGCGAACGCGCGGGCCGAGCAGGCGGTCTCCCTGCAGGAACGGATCGATGCCGAGACGCGAACGGCTTAGCGTCGTCGGCGTCGAGCCGGTCGGCGCGTATGCGCTGCTGCGGCTCGCGCGCGGCGGCATCGACCCGGGCACGCCGGGACAGTTCTTCATGCTCGAGGCGCCCGGTCGCGTGTTGCCCCGGCCGCTGTCGCTCTGCCTCGCGCCGCCGGCCGAGCTGCACTTCCTGATCGATCCGGTCGGCCCGGGCACCGAGGCGCTGTGCGGGCTCGTGCGCGGCGACGCGATCGCGGTGTACGGGCCGCTCGGCAACGGCTTCGACCTCCGGGTCGAGCGGCCGCTGCTCGTCGGCGGCGGCATCGGCATGGCGCCGCTGCCCTACGTCGCGGAGGCGCTGCGCTCGCCGCCGGCGATCCTCGGCTTCCGCAGTGAGCGGCACGCCGAGGCGGCCGCGCTGATGCCCGGCGCCGAGGTGGTGATCGACCCCGTCCTCGTCACCGACGTCCTGCCGCCGGGCTACGACGTCCTCGCCTGCGGCCCGGAGCCGATGCTGCGGGCGATGCCGCCCGGCGCGCAGCTCGCGTGGGAGGCACCGATGGCCTGCGGCTACGGCGCCTGCTACGGCTGCGCCGTCGAGATCGAGGGCGAGCTCAAACGGCTCTGTGTCGAGGGACCGGTTCTTGCCACGGCTGCTTAACGCGAGCGGCTGCCTCGACGCGCTCGTCGCGCCGGAGGTGGCACGGCAG
>DASXWV010000084.1:0-20396 GCA_036503495.1 Gaiellaceae bacterium | reverse complement strand
GCGCCCGCGACGGGATGCGCGTTGTGCGGATAGTCGTGCGGGTCGCCCCACGGCCAGAACTCGCCGGCCACCGGCAGCTCGCGCTCGACGCGCTCGAACGACTCCTTCAGATCCCAGTAGGAGATCGGCCAGTCGACGGCGACGCCGTCGCGCGTGCGCACCTCGAAGTCCGACGGGTGGAAGCGCGGCGTGTAGCCCGCGAAGTGCGTCATCGAGCCGCCGACGCCGACGCCGGAGTTGTTCTTGCCCATCTCGATCGGGTCGGCGCCGCCGATGATCCGGTTGTCCGTCCAGTAGATCGAGCCCGCGCCCTTCTCGTCGGAAACCCAGTCGCGATCGGGATCCCACAGCGGCCCCTTCTCGAGCACGACGACGCGCCACCCCTTGCGCGCGAGCCGCTGCGCGAGCGTGATACCGCCCGCACCGGCACCGACGACGAGCAGGTCGACGCTCTCCGTCTGCGCGTAACGCGCCATCCGGTGCAGGTTCTGCAGCCCGCGCCGGTGCATGTCGAGGAGGAACGGCGAGTCGTTCGCCTCGGGCATCGCCAGCGACCCCTTGCGCATCAGTCCAGGCCCTTCGCCCGCGTGTCCCGCACCGGATCGACGTCGACCGCTTCCTTCGCCTCCCAGTGCTCCTCCTCGCCGAGCTTCGGGCTGCCGAACGCGGCGTAGCCGCGCGGATACGCGGGGCCGCCGAAGCCGATCTCGTTCCACGACCACGGGTGCGCGTAGAACGCCTCGCAGATGTAGCGAACGACGATCGACCACGCGCGCGACACGTTGAACGTCGCCCACGCCCCGCCGAACAGCTCGCCCTGGTTGAAGCTGTGGCAGAGCACGTGCTGCTCGTGCTCGGTCAGCAGCGCGAACGACTCGCGGCCGAGCTTCCGCGCCTCCTCGTCCAGACCGCGCGCGACCGTCCGCCACGTCTCCCGGTCGGACGGCATGTCGAAGTACTGGTAGCCGTCGCCGCGGTTTTCGTAGAGCTTCTCGTCGACGTACTCGAGGACGGGGATCCGCGGCTCCTCGTCCTGGGCGGTGATGCAGTCGCAGAACGCGCGCAGCGCGCGCGCCTCGGCAGCGGTGAAGAAGCGGATCGCCGGGACATTCTCGACGCGGTCGAGCACGACGCGGCGCGTCACCTCGTCCCAGTGGTCGACCTGCGAGAGGACGTCGTGGTCGGGATAGCGGCCGTGCATCTGCGGCGTCTTGCCGCGGCGCTGGCGCGGCAGCCGCCGCGGATCCCACGGCCCGCGGCTCGGCAGATGGTCGGCCCCGCGAAAGAACGTCACCGTTCTCGCTTGACGATCCCGGCGAGCACGCCCATCGCACCGACCATCGCCAGCGAGCCGGGTGCGAGCAGCGGCGGCCCCATGACGAGGTTGTAGTGCGCCTCGTGGAAGCCGCCCGGCCGCTTCTCGACGCCGCGGAAGTGCGTGTAGATCCCGATCACGCCGTCGAGCGCGTACAGCGCACCGAAGAGCGGCAGCACCGTGCGCGCGGCCTTCGGCGAGACGAACCCCGCGATGCCCGCCGCGGTCAGCGGCGGCGTCAGCCAGATCGGCGTCCACATCCACTTGTCGCCGAACGAGCCCTTGTAGTGCTCGAGGTAGATCTCGAGCGCGAGCGGCGGCGCCGAGAAGGCCGTCGACGCGGCGAGCAGCTTCTGCATCCGCCCCTCGCGGATGTTCGCGACCGTGCGCGCGATCAGCTTGCCGACCACTTCTCGATCTCCTTTCGCTTCAGCTCGAGCCCGTTGCCCGGGCGCGAACGGTCGGGATGGAGTGCGCCGTCGCGCAGCTCCGGGCGGGCGTCGAAGAGCATCTCCTCGATGCGGACGTGATCATGGAAGTACTCCAGGTGGCGGCGCCGCTCGACGGCGCAGAACGCGTGCGCGGAGATCGCGGGCGCGCAGTGCGCGCTCACGTCGAGCTCGTGCGCCGTCGCGACGCCGCTCGCGGCGAGCACGCCCGTGATCCCGAGGCAGCGCGTCACGTCGAGCTGCAGGACGTCGACGCAGCCGGCGATGTTGTGCACGTCGGTCGGCACATACGCGTACTCGCCGGCGGCGACATCCATCGGCGCGTGCGCGCGGACGAGGCGGAGGCCGTCGAAGTTCGCCGACGAGACCGGCTCCTCGAACCAGACGACGTTCCACTCGAGCGCGTAGCGGTCGGCCCAGCCCACGGCCTGCTTCGGCGTGAACGCGCCGTTCGCGTCGACGAACAGCTCGGTGTCGTCGCCGATCGCCTCGCGCACCGCGTCGAGCCGCTTCGGATCCACGTCCGGCTCCCGGCCGAGCTTCATCTTCACGCGCGGGATGCCCTCCGACGCCCAGCCGCCGAGCTGCTCCTGCAGCCGGTCGAGCGAGTACGTGCAGAAGCCGCCGCTGCCGTACACCGGGACGTCGCCGTGCGCCGCGCCGAGCAGGTCGACAAGAGAGACACCGAGGCGCCGCGCCTTGCGGTCCCACAGCGCCTGGTCGACCGCGGAGATCGCGCACGATGCGATTCCCGGCCGCCCGGCATTGCGGACGGCGCGGTTCATGTCGAGCCATGCCTTGCGCACGTCCTCGTGCACGAGATCGGCCAGCTTGTCGCGGATCAGCTGCGCGCAGGCGCGCTCGCAGTACGTGTAGCCGATCCCCTCGTCGACCTCGACGATCACGATCGTCGTCGAATCCCAGTTCGCCGTTCCGTCCGACTCCGGCTCGTCGGTCGGAATCGTGCAGACGTGCACCGCAGTCTTCAACGAGTGAGGAACTCGACCAGCTTGCCGCGCAGCGACTTCTCCATCACGCCGGTGAACTCCGGGTCGCCGCTCAGCATCGCCTTGGTCATCTTCTTCGCCTGCTCGCGCGTGATGTGCGGCGGCAGCGGCGGCACCTCCGGATCGGTCTTCACCTCGAGCACGACCGGTGTGCCTGCACCGAGCGCCTCCTCCCAGGCGGCGCGCATGTCGTCGCCGTTCTCGCAGTAGATCCCCTTCAGCCCGCACAGCTCGCCGAACTTCGCGTACTCGAACGCGGGCAGCCACTGCGTGCCCGGATACTTCGGATCGCCCTCCATCACACGCTGCTCCCACGTCACCTGGTTCAGGTCCTGGTTGTTGAAGACGCAGAAGATGAGCCGCTTGTCGTCCCAGCGGTCCATGTAGCGCTTGACGGTGAGCATCTCGTTCATGCCGAGCATCTGGAACGCGCCGTCGCCGACGAAGCAGATGACCGGACGGTGCGGGTGCGCGAACTTCGCGGCGATCGCGTACGGGACGCCGGGCACCATCGTCGCGAGCGTGCCGCTGAGCGAGCCGCGGTTGCCGCGCTTCAGCTTCACCTGCCGCGCGTACCAGTTCGTCGACGAGCCGGAGTCGGCGGTGATGATCGCGTCTTCCGGCAGAACATTCGACAGCTCGTGCGCCACGCGCTGCGGATTCATCGGATCGGCGTCCTCGAGCGAGCGCTTCTCGACGATCTCCCACCAGCGCGTGACCCCCTGCTCGATGTCCTCGCGCCAGCCGCGGTCCTCCTTGCGGATCAGGTGCGGGATCAGCGCCTTCAGCGTCTCCTTCGCGTCGCCGATCAGCAGCACGTCGGCCGGGTAGCGGATGCCGATCATCGACGCCTTCAGGTCGATCTCGACGCACTTCGCCTGCCCTTCCTTCGGCAGGAACTCCGCGTACGGGAAGCTCGTGCCGATCATCAGCAGCGTGTCGCAGTCGCCCATCATGTCGTGCGACGGAATCGTCCCGAGCAGGCCGATCGAGCCCGTCACCCACGGCAGGTCGTCCGGCAGCACGTCCTTGCCGAGCAGCGCCTTCGCGACGCCGGCCCCGAGCAGCTCGGCGACCTGCTCGATCTCGGCCGCCGCACCCCGCGCGCCCTGGCCGATGAGGATCGCCACCTTCTCGCCCTCGTTGAGGATCTCCGCCGCATGCTGGATGTCCTTCTCCTGCGGCAGCACGCGCGGCCGCGAGTAGCCGATCGACGAGTACACCGACCCGTGCTCGCGCGGCGGCGACGGGACGGCCTTCATCTCGGCGACGTCGTTCGGGACGATGATCGCCGTCACCGTCTTGCTGTCGAGCGCGATGCGGATCGCGCGGTCGATCAGGTGCCGGATCTGCGCGGGCTCGGTGCACATCTCGACGAACTCGGCGACGTCCTTGTAGAGCGTCTGCAGGTCGATCTCCTGCTGGTAGTGCGCGCCGAGCGACGTCCGCTTCTGCTGGCCGACGATCGCGAGGACCGGCACGTGATCGAGCTTCGCGTCGTACAGCCCGTTGAGGAGGTGGACGGCACCCGGGCCGGACGTCGCCATGCACACGCCGATCTGATCCGGCCCCGCGAACTTGCCGTGACCGCACGCCATGAACGCGGCGCTCTCCTCGTGGCGCGCCTGGATGAACTCCGGCCCGCCCTCCTTCTCCGCGCGGTCGAGCGCGCCGAGGAATGCGTTGATGCCGTCGCCGGGATAGCCGTAGATGCGCTCGATGCCCCACTCGCGGAGGCGTTTCAGGACGTAGTCGGCGACGAGCTCGGACATGCGAATCCTCCTCGAGGAGCGGGGTCGAATCCGTCCTACCCCGTCGATTCGGGCGTCAACCGTTCCTCAGCTGAGGCAGAGCTCGCTCGCCGTTTCACGCGCAGCGCGGCGTAGTACTCGGGCATGCCCCTACTCGTACCGGGCGATGAACTCCAGGACACGTCGCCATGCGTCCGCGGATGCGTCCGCGAACTCCTCCTGCTTGCGGTCGAAGAAGCTATGCGGCGCGCCCTCGTACTCGATCAGCTCGTACTCCTTGCCGTGCTCGCGGAGCGCGCGTTCGAGCTCGAGGTTGTGCTCGTGCGTGATGTTCGCGTCGCCGCCGGCCTGCAGGACGAGGAGCGGCGCGTCGATGTCCGGCACGCGGTCGAGCATCCGCTCGGGCCGGCCGTAGAAGCCGGCCGCACCCTTCAATCCGTGACCGGCCGCCGCCGCGGCCCACGAGCCGCTGCCGCCGAAGCAGAAGCCGACGGTGAAGATCGACGTGCACCCGTGCGCGCGCAGAGCCTCGACACACGCCCGCACGTCCTGCTGCACGGTTTCCGGGGTCGTCTGGTCGACGTGCGGGCGGTACTCGAAGTCGTCGTCGCGCTCGCCGACGCCGGCGGTGCGCCCGAAGTAGTCGAACGCGATCGCCGCGTAGCCGCGCTCGGCGAAGCGGAGCGCGAGCTCCTCGTAGAAGCGGTACAGGCCGCGGACGTCCGGGAGGATGACGACACCGGTCGATCCCCCCTCCTCCGGCAGCGCGCGGAACGCGGCGAACTCGTTGCCGTCGGCGGCGGTGAGCGTCGGGCGGTCGTGCGAGATAGCGGCGCCCGAGACGACCGGAACCGGCGGGGCGGAATCGTCGTCGAAGCACATTCCGCGGAGGATACGAGACGGCCGCGGCGTAGTGAGACCGGCGATGGCCGAGCAGTCGCAGAAGGACGAGATGAACGCCGCGATCCGCGCGCACCGCGAGCGCCACAACGTTCCCCGCTCGATCGCGCCGGAGCCGGTCGCACCGCCGGAGCCCCAGCCCGAGCCGCCGAAGGGCCTGCTGGCGCGCCTGCTCCGTAAGTAACGTCTTCGTCGTGAGGCGCTCGCTCGCCTGGCTGATCGCCGTCCCGACCATGCTCGCCGGCACCGAAGCGGCGCACGCGGTCGCCTACCGCATCGTCTTCCCGCAGGCGAGTCTCCGCGTCGGCGTGCTCGCCGCCACCGGCCACAGCTATGCGGCGTGGCTCCCGCTCGTGCTGGCGCTCGGCGGCGCCGTCGCGCTCGCGGGTGCCGGCGCCGCGGCGATCGACGTCGCCCGCGGCCGGCCCGTGCGCGCGCTCGGCCCCCTGGCATTCGCGCTGCTGCCGCCCCTCGCGTTCGCGCTGCAGGAGCTGCTCGAGCTCTCGCTGCACACGACCTCCCTCGCCTGGCACGTCTATGCCGAGCCGACGTTCCTGCCCGGGCTCGCGCTGCAGGTGCCGTTCGCGCTCGTCGCGTTCGCGGCGGCGCGGCTGCTGTTGCGCGCGGCCGTGCGGCTCGGGCGGCTGCTGGCGCGGCCGCGCGTCGCAGCGGCGACGCCGCGCATCCCCCGCCTCCGCAATCCGATCGCAACCAGATTGCAGCCGGATTGCAGTGCATCACCGCGCGCTCCGCCGCTCGCCGTCGGCATCTGATCCGACGGATTCGGCGAAGGAGGAGGGATGGGAAGAAGGATTTGGCTCGGCGCGGTCGCCGGGCTTGCGGCGCTCACGTTGACGGCGACGGCGTCCGCACACGCGCACATCAGCCCGTCCGTCGCGCTCGCGGCGGACGACGGTCTCTTCACGCTGGCCGTCCCCACCGAGAAGGAGGGCGCGACGACGACCGAGATCGCCCTGAGACCGCCCGACGGCTTCGACATCGACTCGTTCGAGCCGGCGGCGGGCTGGCGGCGCTCGGAGGCGAACGGCACGATCACCTGGACGGGCGGCGCCGTGCCGACCGGCGAGGACGCCGTGTTCTCGTTCAGCGCGGGCGCCGAGAAGACCGGCACGTACCGCTTCACGGTCAAGCAGACGTACTCCGACGGGACGGTCGTCGACTGGTCTGGGCCCGAGTCGTCCGATACGCCGGCGCCGGTCGTGAAGACCGTGTCGTCGTTCGGCGGCGGCGGCACCTCCGCCGTCGCCTGGATCGCGCTCGTGCTGGGCGCGCTCGGCCTCGTGCTCGGCGCCGCGGCGCTGCTCCAGCGAGGCGGGCGGCCGCTCGCGTGACCGCGCGGTTCCTCCTCGCGCTCACGGCGCTCGCCGCCGGCATCGCCGCCGTCGTCCTCGTCCTCCAGCTGCTCCAGGCGACGCCCGGGCCTCAATGAGGCGGGAAGAGATACGTGCGGTGCGGCGGCACGTAGCCGCCGATCTCGAGGACGAGCTCGTCGCCGTCGCGCAGACGGATCGCACGCGGGTCGCCGGCGACGGCTCGGCCGTTGCGCCACGCCTGGACACGGCCGCGGAACGAGAGGAGGCGCGTACGGGTGAGCCTCTGTCTCCACGCGCGGAAGAAGCCGCCGAGCGTCGCGCCGCGCGCGTAGTGGACGACACCGGTCGGATCGGTCGTCCAGCAGCCGATGCGCGGCGGGATCAGGACGACACGGCGGTTCGCGAAGAGCTCGAGATGGACGCGGTTCGCCGCGACCGCGGTCTCGCAGCGCGCGTGCAGGGCGGGCGGGTGATACCGCGGCCCCACGCCGATCGGCGTCGGTATCGGCATCTCACCGCCATTGTCGCCGTCCTCGCGCTCGCCGGGTGCGGCGGCGGCGCCGGCGTCCCGACGGTCGGCGCCGCGCAGACCTACTCCTTGCGCGAGCACGTCGACGGGACATCGGTCCGGCTGCAGATCGTCCAACCGGACGGCGCGCCGTTGACGCGGTTCAGGCACGGGCCCGGGCCGCACACCGGTGTGCACGTCATCCTCGTCCGGCGCGACCTCGCGACGCTCTTGCATCTGCATCCGCCGGTGCGGCCCGGCGGCCGGTTCGTCGTCGACGACGCCTCGCTGCCGCCGGGCGACTACCGCCTCGTCGTCGACGCGTATCCCGCGGCTGGGCCGCTGCCGAACTTCCAGCTGTTCGGGACGCTGTCGACGGGGTCGTACACACCGCAGCCGCTGCCGCCGCTGCGCACGACCGAGACGGTCGACGGCTACAGGTTCACGCTGCAGGGAGCGCCGCGCCTGCGCGCCGTCGAGCCCGCCGCGCTCTCGATCACGGTCACGCACCACGGCCGCCCGGCCGCGTTCACACCGTGGTTCGGCGCGCTCGCGCATGCGATCTTCTTCCGGAAGGGCACGCTCGACTACTTCCATACGCATGTGTGCGCGCCGGGAGCGTCGGGTTGCACGAGCATCCTCGGCGCGGCGAAGGTCACGGGCAGGTCGTCGCGGCCGGGGCGGCTCGACGTCGGCGTGCTCGTACCGGTCGCCGGGACCTGGCGGCTGTTCCTGCAATGCCGCGTCGACGGCCGCGTGCTGACGGCCCCGTTCACGCTGACGGTGCGATGAAGCGCGCGCTCATCATCGCTTTGGTCGGTGCGCTCGTGCTGCCGGCGGGCGCCTGGGCGCACGCCGCGCTCCTGCGCACGTCGCCGTCGCCGAGCGTCGTGCTGAATGCGCCGCCGACGCACGTTGCGCTCACCTATTCGGAGGCGGTAGAGCCGCGCTTCGCGATTGTCTCGGTGACCGACGCGTCAGGACGCCGGCAGACGGCGGGGAGCCCGACGCGGTCAGCCGGCGATCCCAATGTGCTCGAGGTGCCGCTGCAACGGCAGCTCGGCGAAGGGTGGTACCTCGTCTTCTGGCGCGTGATCTCCGAGGACGGCCACCCGGTCCGCGGCGCGTTCACGTTCGCGATCGGCCCGAACCCAGGCCCGGCACCGGCGTTCGAGATCCCGTCGCTGTCGGAGACGGCGGTGACGGCACCGCTGATCGTCCTCCGCTGGCTCGTCTTCCTGTCGACGCTCGCTGCGATCGGGCTGCTCGTCCTGCGTGTCTCGATCGCCAGGCCGCTGCTGACGGAGCGGCCTCGCGCGCTCGCGTGCGCCTTCTGGGTCGCGACCGTCGTCGCACTCGTCGTGACACCGCTCTACGTCCTCGAGGCGACGGCGCAGTTCTCGCTGCGCTCGTTCTGGGACATCGGTGCACTCGTGCCGCTCATGCGGCGCTCGGCGTTCGGCCGCGGCTACCTGCGCTTCGAGGCGCTGCTCGCGCTCTTTGCGGTCGCCGGCGGAATCGCGATCTGGCTCGACCGCGGCGCACAGCGCGTGCGCTCGGTCGCCGAGCTCGTCTCGCTCGCCGGCGCGGCCGGCGCGGCCGCAGCCGTGTTGTTTCTGCCGGGCGTCGCCGGCCACGCTGCGCAGACCGACCCGCGCGCGCTATCGCTGGCTCTCGACTGGCTGCACCTCGCGTCGGCCGCGCTGTGGATGGGCGGGCTGCTCGGTCTGCTCGTGCTCTGGCGCAGCGTGCCGGCGATCCGGCGGACGGCGGCGCTCGTCGTCTGCGTGCCGCGCTTCTCGAACGTCGCCTTCGTCTCGGTCGCCGTGCTGCTCGGCACCGGCGTGATCGCCTCGATCGTGCACCTGCCGACGCTCGGCACGCTCTGGTCGACGTCGTACGGGAAGATGATCCTCGTCAAGGCGGGCCTGCTGCTCGCGGCGCTCGTCCTCGCGGCCGGCAACGTCCTTCGCGTGCGGCCGTCGCTGCTGCAGGCGTCGCCGCCGCCCTCGGCCGCGATCCTGCTGCGTCGGCTCGTCGGCGGCGAGACGCTGCTCGTCGCCGGCGCCGTGGCGGCGGCCGCCGTGCTGTCCAGCCTGCCGCCGCCGCCGAAGGCGATGGCGGGGATGGCGCGGCCGACGGCCGCGCTCGGCCCCGGCCCCGTCTCGGAGACGATCTCGCGCGGCAGCTACGACTTCGGTGTCCGGATCTCGCCGAACCGCGCGGCGGTGCCGAACGACTTCGCGGTGCAGATCACGAAGGACGGCACGCCGGTCCGCGGTGCCGACGTGACGCTCCGTTTCACCATGCTCGACATGGCGATGCAGTCGCTCGAGTACCGCCTGGCCGAACGCTCGCCGGGACTGTACGAGCACTCCGCGCCCGCGCTCGTGATGGTCGGCCGCTGGGGATTGACGATCACGCTGACGCCGGCGCGGGGCGCGCCTGTCTCCGTCGTCATCGTCGACAGGGCCGGCGGCTGATGCGGCGGGCGCTGCTCGTGGCCGCGCTCGTCGCGTGGGTCGCGGTGCCGGCGGCCCACGCCGACGGCGACCCGGCGAGCGACTACCTCTACACGCAGCAGGTCTTCGTCCCGTTCGACATCAAGGCCTCGACCCAGGCGCTCGGCGACCTGCAGCGAACGGTGGCAGGCGCGACGCAGGCGGGCTTCCGGATCCGCGTGGCTGTGATCGGCAGCGCGTACGACCTCGGCGCGGTGCCGGCGCTGTGGCGAAAGCCGCGAGCGTATGCACGCTTTCTCGGCGCGGAGCTCGCATTCGTCTACAAGGGGCGGCTGCTGATCGTGATGCCGAACGGGTTCGGCTTCTACTGGCGCGGCCATCCTGTGACGCGCGAGTACGCGACGCTCGCGGGCGTCTCGATCGAGCCGGGCGCGGAGGGCATCGTCCGGGCGGCGCAACATGCCGTGTCGCAGCTCGCGGCGGCCGCGGGCGTGAAGGTCGCCGGTGCGAGCCCACCGCACCCGACCGCGACTCGCGACCGGCTGATCATTTTCCTCGCCTCAGCTGCCGCCGTCGCGTTGGCGCTGCTCGCGCGCGTGCTGCTACGGCGCCGTCGCGCGTAGCGACTGCTCGACGGCACCGGCCGTGTACGGCCAGAGGAACAACGCGCGCTGGTCGCCGTGGGCGTCGATCAGGTACGAGGCCTCGGTGTGTGAGACCGCTTGCGTGTGGACGCCGGCGATCACCTTCGGCGTCGTGATCACCTCGATGTGGTACGCGTGCCAGACGCGCGCGAGCTCACGCTCGCTGCCGACCGCCCACGTCCACTGCGCGGGCACGTTCCACTTGCGGCGGTCGAGCTTCAGGATGCTCGGCCGGTTGCCGGCGGTGTTGACACTGACCGCGACGATCGCCGGCTTCGTCCCCGTCACGCTGCGTGCGGCGGCACTGAGCCGCTGCGCCTCCACCGGGCAGAAGTCGCGGCACAGCGGATCGAGGAACGCGACGAGCACCGGCCGGCCGCGGAACGCTGCGATCGACACCGGCTTTCCGTGCTCGTCGCGCAGCGCGAAGTCGGGCGCGCGCTTCGCGCCCGGCTTCCACGTCGCCGCCGCGCTCGTCGACGCAGGCGGCGACGACGACATCGCCGGCTTCGCCGCGGGCGAGCGCAGGACGAACGCGAGCGACACCGCTGCCACGGCGAGCAGCGGGATCGCCGCGTAGAGCGCCCAGCGGACCACGCGCTCAATGGTAGGTCAATCGATCTCGTGGTTCGCCTGGAAGACCCCGTCCGGATCGACGTCCGCCTTGACCGCCCGCAGCCGTGCGGAGGTCTCGGCGTCGAAGAAGCGGTCGATGCCGCCGTTCGACTCGGTGAAGTTCGAGTACGCACGGCCTGCGTCGTAGGGCGCGAGCGCCGCCGCGAGGCGGTCGAGCCGGCGCTCGTTCGCGGCCGCGATCTCGGGTACCGGCGCGATGCCGACGCCGAAGTACGCGTACTCGCCGACGAGCGTGTCGATCGCGCCGTGCTCCGGCGCGCTCTGCGCGAGCGCGCCGCCGAGCTGGCGGAGCTCGACGCTCAGCAGCGTCGACCCCGACCCCGGGCCGGCGACCGCGAGCAGCTCGTCGACCGCCTGCGGCGACAGCTCGCCGAGCAGGCGCGAGCCCGTGACGCCGGGGACCGGCTTCGGCGGGTCCATGTGCAGCTCGGCGATCGCCGCCGGCGGCACGGTCGCGAAGGTGTCGATTGCCGGGCCGAGCGCGCGCAGCGGTGCGAGCAGCTCGCGTCCCTCGTCCTCGGTGCCGAGGTGGACCGCCTCGACGAGCGCGAACGCGTTGCCGCGCAGCGGCTCGGGAACGTCGGGAAACGGCGGGAACTGCATGATCCGGCCGACCGAGGTGATCTCGTCGGGAGTCGTCGGCAGCCACTCGTGCCATGCGTGCAGGACCTCGTCCGCGCGCTCCCACGGGAAGAACAGGACGCCGGCGTAGTCGGCGGCCTGCTCGATCAGGTCGAACTCGAGCGCCGTGACCACGCCGAAGTTGCCGCCGCCGCCGCGCAGCGCCCAGAAGAGCTCTGGCTCGTTGTCGGCGTCGGCGCGGACGAGCTCGCCGTCGGCGGTGACGAGCTCGACGGCGGTGACACGGTTCGCGGCCAGGCCGTGCTTGCGCGCGTACCAGCCGAGGCCGCCGCCGAGCGTGTAGCCGACGACGCTGACGTCGCCGGTCGACCCGTGGAGCCCGGCGAGACCGAGGTCGGACGCGGCGGGCACGACGTCCTCCCACTTCGCGGCCGAGCGCACGCGGGCGCGCCGGTTCGCGGCGTCGATCTCGACACCCCGGAGCGCATCGGTGCGCAGAATGATCGTGTCCTCGAGCGAGCCGAGCGGTGCGGCGTTGTGGCCGGTGCGCTGCGGCGCGACGCGGAGGCCGGCGGCGCGGGCGTAGCGGACGAGCGACGCGACGTCGGCCTCATCGGCCGGGAAGGCGACGGCCGCAGGCTGCTGGTCGACGGCGAGGTTCCAGGCCTGGCGGGCGGCGTCCCAGCTCGGGTCGCCGGGGTGAACGACTGCGCCGCGCGTGCGCAGCCTCGGGACGTATTCGATGATCGTCATAGCTCCTCCTGAAATCCTCGGGGGGTTCTTCAGGAGGATCGATGCCGGCGGGCCCCCCTCACATCGGAGGGGAACCCCAAGACGATCCCTAGTGTTACTTGACCAGCGTGAGCATCTTGAACATCGGCATGTACATCGCGATGATGATCACGCCGACCATCAGGCCGACGCCGATCATCATGATCGGCTCGACGATCGACGTCAGCGACTGCACCGACGCGTCGACCTCGTCCTCGTAGAAGTCCGCGATCTTCGCAAGCATCTTCTCGAGCTCACCGGTCTCCTCGCCGATCTTCACCATCTGCGCGACCATCGGCGGGAAGACGTCGTTCTCGACGAGCGGCTGGGCGATCGGGATGCCCTCGTGCACCTTCGCGCGCACGCCGGCGAGCGCTTCCTCGACGACCCAGTTGCCCGACGTCTGCCCGGTGATCTCGAGCGCCTTGATGATGTCGACGCCGGCGGCGACGAGCGTCGAGAGCGTGCGCGAGAAGCGCGCCATCGTCACCTTGAGCACTGTGTCGCCGATGCGCATCGGCAGCCGCAGCTTGAACTTGTCCCACGTCTGCCGTCCGCTCTCCGTCTCCTTCCACTTGCGGAAGAGCCAGATCGAGAACGGGATCGACGGGATGATGATGAACCAGTAGGAGCGGATGAAGTTCGATGCGTGCACGACGTACTGCGTCAGCGTCGGCAGCTCGCCGCCGAGCTCCGTGAAGATCTTCACGAAGATCGGGACGAGGAACATGAGCATGCCGATCAGGACGAGCGTCGCGAAGATCAGCACCATCGTCGGGTAGACCATCGCGCCCTTGACGCGGCGGCGGATCGCCTCTTGCTTCTCGATCTGGAACGCGACGCGGTCCAGGACGATGTCGAGGATGCCGGCGGCCTCACCGGCCTCGACCATCGCGATGTAGAGGCGCGAGAACACCTTCGGGTGCTTCTGCATCGCTTCCGAGAGCAGGAGACCGGCCTCGACGTCGGCGCGCAGCTGCTTGACGACGTCGGCGAGCGCGCTGTCGTCGGTCTGCTCCTCGAGGATGACCAGCGACGCGACGACGTTGAGGCCCGCCTCGATCATCGTCGCGAACTGGCGCGAGAAGATCTGCAGCGCCTTCGGCTCGACCTTCTTGTTGAAGCCGATGCTCGCCGGGCCGCTGGCGCCGTCGACCTCCTTGATCGACTGGGCCAGGAGGCCCTTGACGCGCAGCTGCTCGCGCGCGGCGACGAGATCGTTGGCGCTCAGCTCGCCCGAGAGCACGACGCCCTGGGCGTTGATCGCCGAATACGCGAAGGCAGCCATCCCCCATCCGGTATCGGCAGGCCAAGCGGGGGTCTTGAGGCCGCTCGGGCGGCTGCCGATAGGTCTTATGTGCCTGCGCGCGCGGCCGAAGAAGAAGGCTTCGGGCTCATCGAGCTGCTCTTCGCCATGGTCATGCTGAACATCGGCATCCTGGCGCTCGTCGCGGCGTTCCAGTCGGGCGCCGTCGCCCTGGCGCGGTCGAGCTCCGTCTCGAACGGCGCGGCCGTCGCCGACAAGGTGATGGAGGTCTTCCGCGGCCTCAAGAGCTGCCAGATCTATCTCAGCGCCCCGAGCGGCGGCGGGGCCGACAGCGGCTCGCCGGCGCTGCCGAACGGGATCCCGAACAGCACCTCGTCCTGGTATTCGAAGTACTCGGCCGACCCGTCGGCGTACGCGAACATCACGTACTTCAACTACAACGGCTCGACGCCCCTCTGGGTGACCAGCCCGGCCGGGTCAGGGTCGTACACGGGGATCACGGCCCCTTGCTCGCAGCCGACGCTCCCCTCCGGCTCGCCTGACCCGACCAAGGCCGTTCAGTACGTGACCGGCCCCGACGGTCAGAGCTATCCGGTCTTCATCTACGACGTCGTCGTCCAGCCGAAGGACGCGAACCCGACGCCGACGTGGACCGCCGGGTACGTCAAGCAGGTGACGATCACCGTCCTCAACCCGCAGAAGACGACCCAGATCCTCGCCCGCGAGACCTCCTACTTCGACCCCAACGTCACCGGCTAGCTCCCTGGTGCTGCGCACCCGCGCGCTGGGTTAGGAACTGCGCGCGCCGGAGAGCGCGGTCTCCGGCGCGCTCCGTGTTGTCGGGCTCGCCGGCTGTTGATCGGCACGACCGCGTGCGGCGTGGGAGGCCGCGCGCTCGTTGCGCACGCTAAGCCTGCGGCTTAGCTTGCGCTCAGATCAGACAGATCCGGTGCGCAGCACCCGCGAGCTAGTGCGCGGGCGGGACGATGGCCGACATCGTCGCGCCGCCGGACGGCGTCGTGGTCGTCGGCGGCGTCGCGCTGCCCGAGCCGGACGAGGCGCCCGGCGTCGGCTTCAGGACGAAGACGTACTTCGAGCCGTCGGCGGTGTTCTGCAGCGTCAGCGGCACACCCATGCGCAGCGTGATCGCGGCCGCGCCGTCGGCGTACGACCCGCCGACGATCGAGATCTTCGCCGTCTTCGCCGTGACCGAGACGAGGTGGAAGATCGCGCCGACGCGGTCGAACACGGCGCCCGACTGCGGGAAGTCCGAGCCGACGCCGACGACCATCGCCTCACCGTTCAGCGAGATCGTCGCGCCCGTCGGCGCCGGCGCGGCGGGCGCCGGCGACGTCGAGCCGCCGGAGCCGCCGGACGGGCCGGGCGTCACGGGCGGAGGCGTCGTCGAGGAACCGCCGGACGCCTTGCCGCCGCCCGACGACGACGGCTTCGTCGACCGCTTGGCCGGCGCACCGCCGTTGGACGCCTGCACGGCGAACGGATCCTTCGTCGCAAAGCGGTTGAACGTCTGCAACTGACCGGGATCCGCGCTCACCGGCACCGCCGACACGAGATCGCTCGACGACGCGGTCGGCGAAGCCGCCGTCGGCGACCCCGCGAGCGTCGGCGCAGCGAGCGTGTTCGGATCAGCGGGCACGACGGGCGTCGCACCGGGCGTCGTCGTCGCCGCCCCGGCTATCACCGGCGGGTTCGGCTTCTGATTCATCATCTTCATGACCTTCGGCGCCTGGAACGCGAGCAGCGCGACGAGGAGGACGCCGCCGCCGATCGCGAGCTTCTTCTGCTTCGCGGCCTTCGCCTTGGCGATGTCGTGCTTCGTCTTGCGTGCCATCGCTACTCGCCTCCGCTTCCTGCCGCCGACGGTGCGTCGGACGACGTCGTGTCGGTCGTCGTCGAGGTCGTGTCCGTGCTCGTGTCCGTCGCAGGCGGAGCGGCCGCCGCGGGTGCCGCTGCAGCCGCGCCGTAGACGTACGTGCGTACGCCGATCGACGCTGTCAGCTGGTGACCCTCGAGGGGCGAGAAGCTGACGTTGTCGATCGTGAAGAGCCTGCCGCTCGCCTCGAGCGCCCCGTGCCGGACGTACACGAAGTTGCGCAGCCGGTAGAGGAGATCGGTGAGCGTGTAGAAGTCGCCGTTGACGTTCAACGTCACCTGCACCGCCTGCTGCCCGGTTGCCGGGTCGAGCGACGGCTGGCTCGGTGCGATGTTCTGGAGCTGCACGCCCGAGTCCTTCGCGACCTGGTCCAGCTGGATGAGGATGTTCGGCATGTCGGTCATCGACGGCATCGCCTTCGCGAGCTTGTAGACGTCCGCGACGTGAACCTGCGGCGCGGCAGTGACGTTCTTCGCGGCGGCGATCTGCGCCAGCTGGTCGGTGATCTGCTTCTCGACGTCGGCAGTCTGCTTCGTCAGCGACGCAGCCTTGTGGTTCTGCGGGCCGACGAGCACGAGCCAGCCCACGACGACGACGAGCAGCCCGGCCGCGGCGATGCCGCCGATCACAGCGGCCTTCGGAAGCGGGCGCGGGATCTTCACGAGTCGCCCCCGGACTCGGCCGACGCTCCGTCGCCAGACGTCGTGTCGGTCGACGTGTCGGTCGGCGCTGCAGCGGGCGCAGCCGGTGCGGGCGGGGCCGCGGCGCCCTTGATCGACGCGGCGAGGCTGAACTGCACAAGGCGTCCGGACCGTGCGGTCGACTGCAACGTCACACCCGTCAGATCGGGCACGAGCGCCATGCGCGAAAGCATCCGCGCGACGCTGTCGTAGCTGTACGTCGTCGCCGTCACCGAGAAGCCGTTCGTCGACCCGGCGGTCGGCGCGGCCATGCTGAGCGACGAGATCCAGACGTCCGACGGCAGCACCTGCGAGAACTCGCGGAGGATCCTGTCCCACGCGATGCGCTGGCCGAGCACGCTCGAGACCGCCTGTAGGCGCGGCGCCTTCTCGTTGACGATCGCCGTCGGCGGAACGTTCGTCGGCTGCACCGGCGCCGGGGGCAGCGGCGTCGCGGCGAGCCGCTGCTTCGCGTCGTTGTACGACTGCTGCGCGTCGGCGACCTTCGAGCTCGCGCTGAGGAAGCCGCCGGCGAGCGCCGCGACGACGAGGAAGCCCACGCCGCCGCCGACGACGGCGGGCAGATTCTGCGCGGTGACCGAGCGGCTGGAGCGCGTCTCGCGCGGCAGGAGGTTGACGGCGCGCATCTAGTCCTCGATCCCCAGTCCGATCGCGACTGCGAGCGAGCCCATCGGCTCGTCGAGCTCGATCTTCTTCGTCACCTTCAGGCGTGCGAGCGGATCGCCGACGCGCACGCGTACGCCGATCAGCCGCTGCAGCTCGTCGGCGAGACCGACGAGGTTCGCGGTTCCGCCGGTGATCACGATCTCGCCGATGCCGAGCGATCCGGGCTGGTTCTGGTAGAACTGGAGCGAGGAGACGAGCTCGCGCGCAAACGCCTGCACCTGCTTGCGCACGGCGTCGACGGCGAGCGAATAGTGCTCCGGCGCGATTCCTTGCGGGACCTCGGGCGACGCGAGCGAGACGGCGCGCTTGATGTTCTCTGCCTCGGACGGCGCGAGGTCGAGCGCACGCGCGATCGCAACGTTCAATGCGGCGCCGCCCCAGTCGAGCACGCGCGTGAACTCGCAGACGCGGCCGTCGCTGACGGCGAACGTCGAGCGGTCGTGGCCGACGGCGACGGCGACGAGCGCGGAGTCGCTCGCATCTGCCTCGGACCGCGGCGCGGCGAGTGCGCGCAGCAGCGCGAACGCTTCGAGGTCGATGCCGGAGAGCGTGATGCCGGCTTTCTTGCACGCGGCGACGTAGCGATCGACGAGCTCGCGGTATGCGACAACGAGCAGCACGCGCTTCGTCGCAGTGCCTTCGTCGTCGACCTTCTCCTCGAGCACGTGGTAGTCGAGCACTGCCTCGTCGAGTGGGATCGGCAGCGCCTCCTGCGCGCGGAAATGGATCGCGTTCTCGAGCTGCTTCGCATCGTCGATGCCTGCGATGTCGAAGGTCCGCACGCCGATGCGGTTGCTCGCGATGCCGAGGCGCACGTTCTTGCGCGGGAGCTTGTTCTTCGTGAAGAAGTCCTTGAGCGCATTCGCGAGCGAGTCGACGTCGCGCAGCTCGCCCGAGACGACGACGCCGGGCTCGAGGTTCGCGCGCGCGACCTGCAGGAGCTCGGCTGCGCCGTTGTTCGCGATGCGCGCCGCCGCGAGCTGCGAGCCGCCGATCTTGAGACCGACGAGCCGCTTCACCTGATGGTGGCCGCCGCGGGAGCGCGACAGCGAGAGCGACGGCAGCGACAGCTGCGGCAGCGAGAGCGACCGCTTCGCGCGCGGCTCCTTCGGCGTCTTCGGCGCCTTCGACTTGCCGCCGATCTCCTTCTTCCAGAACGGAACCTTGTCCTCGCTCGCCGCCGGCGCAGTCTGCTCCTTCTTGCCGCCGCCGAACGAGAGCTCCTTCTTCCAGAACGGCACCTTCGCGTCGGGCAGCGGCGGCAGCTCTGCCGCGGGCACGGGCGGATGCAGGACGACACCGGTGTCGGCTTCGGCCGCCGGCGGCAGCTCGGGCTCGGCGAGCCACGACTCGATCGGCTCCGGCTCCATCCAGTCCTCGATCGGGCCGGGCTCGATGACGGGAATCACCGGCTCCTGCGCGACCGGCTCGACGACCGGAATCGACGGCGTCGGCGGTTGGACGGTGGGAATCGCAGGCTCGTAGGCGACGGGCTCCGCCACGGGCGCGGGCGCCGGCGGCTCGAGCACCGGGATCGACATGTCGTGCACCGCAGGCGGCGGGAGCTGGTCGACCGGCAGGATCTCGACCGGCTGCACGTCGACCGGCTGCTGCGCAGCCAGGACTGCTTCGGCCACCTGCGTCGGCGGCGTCACCGGCTCGGTCGCGGCGGGCGCGAACTCCGGGTCGACGGTGCGCGTCGCGAGCTCGACGAGCCGCGCGACCTCGCTGTCACCGGCTTTGTCCTTCTTCTTGCCGCCGATCTCCTTCTTCCAGATCGACTGCTTCTCCGGCTTCGGCTCCTTCGGCGCCTTCTGCTTCTTGCCGCTGCCGATCTCCTTCTTCCAGATCGACTGCTTCTCGGCCTGCGGCTCCGCGGGCGCCTTGTCCTTCTTCTTGCCGCCGATCTCCTTCTTCCAGATCGACTGCTTCTCGGCCTTCGGCTCCTCGGCGTCCTGCGGCGCCTTCGCCTTCTTGCCGAACGAGATCTCCTTCTTCCAGATCGAGTCGCTCACGTCACGACCCCGCCACGCGCAGGCCGCCGCCGACCGCCTGCATCGCCGCCTGCGCGTCCATCGCCGCCATCGACGCGTTCACGTCGAAGCCGCCGCGCTCGAGAATGCCGATCAGCTGTTCCGGGCGTGACGACCGCGACAGCGCATCGTCGAGATTGACGACGCGGCGAATCGTCAGATCGGCGAGCGCCTGCTCCATCGTCTGCATGCCGCGCGCCGTGTTGGTCTGCATGACCGAGTAGACCTGCTCGATCTTCGCCTGGCGGATCAGGTTCCGCACCGCGTCGTCCGGGAAGAGAATCTCGAGCGCCGCGACGCGGCCCTGACCGTCGGCGGTCGGGAGCAGCGTCTGCGTGACGATCGCCTGCAGCGAGTTCGCGATCATGATCCGCACCTGCTCCTGCTGCGCCGGCGGGAAGACGTCGATGATGCGGTCGATCGTCGACGGCGCGCTCTGCGTGTGCAGCGTGCCGAACACGAGGTGTCCAGTCTCGGCCGCGGTCAACGCAGTCGAGATCGTCTCGAGGTCGCGCATCTCGCCGACGAGGATCACGTCGGGGTCCTGGCGGAGCGCCGCCTTCAGCGCTTCCGCAAAGCTGACGGCGTCGGGGCCGATCTCGCGCTGGTTGACGATGCAGCGCTTGTGGCGATGCACGAACTCGATCGGGTCCTCGACGGTGAGAATGTGCTCGGAGCGCGTCCGGTTGATCTCGTCGATGATCGAGGCGAGCGTCGTCGACTTACCGGAGCCGGTCGGCCCGGTGACGAGGACGATGCCGCGCGGCTTCTCGACGAGCGAGTGCAGCGACGCCGGCAGTCCTAGCTCTTCCATCGTCTTGATCTCCTGCGGGATCAGACGGAACGCAGCGCCGACCGCCTCGCGCTGGTAGTAGACGTTGACGCGGAAGCGCGCCAGGCCCGGCATCGAGTACGCGAAGTCCAGCTGCCGCTTCAGCTCGAACTGCTTCTGCTGCTCGCTCGAGAGGATGCGGTAAAGGAGTGAGCGCGTGTCGTCCGGCGTGAACGAGTCGACGCCGTCGGCGCGTGCGATGTGCCCGCGGACGCGGAAGGCGGGCGGGCTGCCGACCGTGATGTGCAGGTCGGACGCTCCGATCCCGACCATCTGCTCGAGCAGGTCGTCGATGGAAGTCAGCTGCGGCATACCTCGACCGAGCTATCGGCACCGCATCACTGCGCCTTGAGGGCGGGATGCATCGCTCGCGGCGAGGGATGCGAATCCCCCGAACGGGGCTAACTCGTTTTCGCGCGCATCGCCGATAGAGAGCGAGCCATCCGCACCTCAATCGATTGCACGCGTGGAAGGAGCGCTACCGGAATGGTGACAACGCTAAGGAACCGCCTGGCTCGCGAGGAGAGCGGCTTCACGCTCATCGAGCTCCTGGTGGTCATCATCATCCTCGGCATCCTGCTCGCGATCGCGGTGCCGTCGTACCTGAGCTTCAAGGATCGCGCGAACAAGACGGCGGCCGCCGC
>DASXWV010000083.1:0-9690 GCA_036503495.1 Gaiellaceae bacterium | reverse complement strand
CGAGCTGTCGTCGACGATGACGACGCAGATCAACCTGCCGTTCATCACCGCGACGCAGGAGGGGCCGAAGCACCTCGACCTGCAGCTGACGCGCGCGAAGCTCGAGGAGATCACCGCCGACCTGCTCGAGCGGACCGTCGGCCCGACGAAGCAGGCGCTGACCGACGCGGGGCTCGACGCGTCGAAGATCGACCACGTCGTCCTCGTCGGCGGCATGACCCGCATGCCGGCCGTGCAGGAGCAAGTGAAGAAGATCGTCGGCAAGGACCCGCACAAGGGCGTCAACCCGGACGAGGTCGTCGCCGTCGGTGCGGCCCTCCAGGCCGGCGTGCTGAAGGGTGAGGTCAAGGACATCCTCCTGCTCGACGTCACCCCGCTCTCGCTCGGTATCGAGACGAAGGGCGGCGTGATGACGAAGCTGATCGAGCGCAACACGACGATCCCGACGAAGAAGTCGGAGACGTTCACCACCGCCGAGGACAACCAGCCGTCGGTCGAGGTGCACGTGCTCCAGGGCGAGTCGGAGATGGCGGCGTACAACAAGACGCTCGGCAAGTTCCAGCTCGTCGGCATTCCGCCGGCGCCGCGCGGCATGCCGCAGGTCGAGGTGACGTTCGACATCGACGCGAACGGGATCATCAACGTCTCGGCGAAGGATCTCGGCACGGGCAACCAGCAGCAGATCCAGATCCAGGGCGGCTCGGGCCTCAGCGAGTCCGAGGTGCAGGAGATGATCCGCAACGCCGAGTCGCACGCCGACGAGGCGCGCAAGCTCCGCGAGACCGTCGACGCGAAGAACATGGCGGAGACGCTCGCGTACCAGACCGAGCGCTCGCTCAAGGAGCACCGCGACAAGCTCGACGAGTCCGAGGCCTCGACGATCGAGGGGCGGATCATGGAGCTGCGCACGGCGCTGCAGGGCGACGACCTCGGCGAGATCCGCGCGAAGACGGACGCGCTGCAGGAGGCGTCGCACAAGCTCGCGGAGGCGGTCTACGCACAGGCGACTGCGCAGGCGCAGAGCAATGCGGCGTCGGACAACGGCGCGACGACGGCCGACGACGAGGTCGTCGAAGAGGGCGAGTACGAGGTCGTCGACGAGGAGGCCAAGACGTCGTAATGACGGACGAGCAGCCTCAGGAGCAGCAGATCGAAGAGGCGGTCGAGGAGCAGCAGCCCGGGCAGGACGACCGGCTGCTGCGGCTCGCCGCCGACTTCGACAACTACAAGAAGCGGGCGGCGCGCGAGCGGGAGGAGTACGTCGCGCTCGCGAACGAGCGGCTCGTCAAGGATCTCCTGCCGATCCTCGACGATCTCGAGCGCGCGCTCAACGCCGCCGAGCAGCACGAGGAGGCGCAGCTCGAGGAGGGCGTCCGGCTCGTCCACAAGTCGCTGGCGTCGCTGCTCGCACGGAACGGCGTCACCGAGATCGACGCGTCGGCGAAGTTCGACCCGCACGTCCACGAGGCGCTGCTCTCGCAGCCCGGCGAGGACAAGGAGTCGGGCGACGTGCTCGACGTGATCCAGAAGGGCTACAAGCTGGGCGACCGCGTGGTGCGGCCGGCACGGGTGATCGTGGCCGAATGAGCACGCTGTACGACACGCTCGGCGTCTCCAAGTCCGCGTCGGCCGACGAGATCAAGAAGGCGTACCGGAAGCTCGCGCGCGAGCATCATCCCGATCGCAATCCGGGCGCCGCGGCGGCCGAGGAGAAGTTCAAGGAGGTGCAGCACGCCTACGACGTGTTGTCCGACGACGACAAGCGGAAGTCGTACGACCGCTTCGGCTCGCAGAACGGCCGCGCCGGCGCCGGGCCGCAGAACGTCGACTTCGGCGACTTCAACATCGGCGACCTCGGCGACCTGTTCGGCGGGCTGTTCGGCGGCGGCCGCGCGCAGCAGTCGCGCGCACGCCGCCAGCCGCTCCGGGGCGCGGACGTCGAGGCGCAGGTGCACCTCTCGTTCGAGGACTCGCTCCGCGGCGCCGAGGCGAAGGTCCCCGTCGAGCTGACGGTTGCCTGCCGCGAGTGCGGCGGCACCGGCGCCGAGCCGGGCACGTCGCCGGTGATCTGCCCCGAGTGCAACGGCCGCGGCGTCAAGGCCGAGTCGCAGGGACTGTTCGCGCTGTCGCAGCCGTGCCCGCGCTGCCGCGGCAACGGCACCGTCATCGAGCAGCCGTGCAAGCGCTGCAAGGGCAGCGGCCGCGAGCGGCGCATCAAGACCTACACCGTGAAGATCAAGCCCGGCGTCAAGGACGCCACACGCATCCGCCTGAAGGGGAAGGGCGAGGCCGGCGAGAACGGCGGCCCCGCCGGCGACCTCGTCGTGCTCGTGCACGTCGCCGAGTCGCCGCTCTACGAGCGGCGCGGCGACGACCTGGTCGTGCAGGCGCCCGTGTCGTACGCGACGGCGGTGCTCGGCGGCAGCGTCGAGGTGCCGACGCCCGAGGGCACGGTGTCGCTGAAGATCCCGTCGGGGTCGGAGGACGGCAAGCTGATCCGCATCAAGGGCCGCGGCGCGCCGCGCATCAGCGGCGGCGGCAAGGGCGACGTTCTCGCGCGCGTGCGCATCCAGGTGCCGAAGCGCGTGAACAAGAAGGAACGCGAGCTGCTCGAGCAGCTGCAGCGGGTGAACGGCTGATGCCGCGGCACGACGACCTGCTCGACCAGGGCCCGCGCGAGGCGCCGGAGCCGGAGACCGCGGAGCAGCGCAGCCAGAAGCTCGGGCTGAAGACCGCGGGCGGCGCCGTGGTCGGCGGCGGCGCCGTCGCCGCGAAGGCCGGCGCGATCGGCGGCCTCGGCAAGCTCTTCGTCTGGCTGTTCGCGTGGAACGCGTTCCGCAGCGCCTGGTTCTACGGTGGGTGGATCGCCGTCGCCGTCATCGTCGCGATCGGTCTCACGTGGTACGTGCTGCGCAGGCGGGAGGTCGTCTGATGGACGAGCGGCCGATCTACATGATCAGCGTCGCCGCCGACCTCGTGGGCATGCACCCGCAGACGCTCCGCATCTACGAGCAGAAGGGCCTCGTGCGGCCGCAGCGCACGCCCGGCGGCACTCGCCTCTACAGCGAGGCCGACGTCGAGCGCCTGCGCATCATCCAGCGGCTGACGACCGAGCTGGGGCTCAACCTCGCCGGCGTCGAGCTCGTGCTGCGGCTCGAAGACGAGCTGCGCCGCGCGCACGCGCAGATCGAGCGCCTGCAGCGGCAGGTGCAGGACGAAGTTCAGAAGGTCCACAAGCACTACCGGCGCGACCTCGTGGTCTACCGCGAGGAACGCGCACCAGAGAGGCGATAGCAATGGATTTCACCAAGCTGACGATCAAGTCCCAGGAGGCGGTCGCCGCCGCGCAGGAGCTGGCGCGCCGCAACTCCAACCCGGAGCTCTACCCCGAGCACCTGACGCTCGCGCTGCTCGACCAGGAGCTGCCGCGCGAGCTCGTGCCCGATGCCGATTCGCTGCGCGCGCACGCCGAGGCGACGCTGGCGGCGAAGCCGCGCATCCAGGGAGCACAGCAGCAGCCGCAGGTGAGCAGCGCGTTCTCGCGCGTGCTCGACAAGGCGTTCGACGAGGCGAAGCGCATGCAGGACGACTACGTGTCGACCGAGCATCTGCTGCTCGCGCTCGATGTCGTGCCGCGGGAGCAGCTGGAGGCGAAGATCAACGCGGTGCGCGGCGGGCAGCGCGTCACCTCGCAGGACCCGGAGGGGACGTACCAGGCGCTGAGCAAGTTCGGCCGCGACCTGACCGAGGCGGCGGAGCAGGGCAAGCTCGACCCGGTCATCGGCCGGGACGAGGAGATCCGCCGCGTCATCCAGGTGCTGTCGCGTCGCACGAAGAACAACCCGGTGCTGATCGGCGAGCCGGGAACGGGCAAGACGGCGATCGTCGAAGGGCTTGCGCAGCGGATCGTCGACGGGGACGTGCCGGAGTCGCTGAAGGGCAAGCGCGTGTGGGCGCTCGACATCGGCGGCCTGCTCGCAGGCGCCAAGTACCGCGGCGAGTTCGAGGAGCGGCTGAAGGCGGTGCTCAACGAGATCAAGAACGCCGAGGGGAACCTGATCCTCTTCATCGACGAGCTGCACACGATCGTCGGTGCGGGCGCGGCGGAGGGCGCGGTCGACGCCGCGAACCTGCTCAAGCCGATGCTCGCCCGCGGCGAGCTGCGCTGCGTCGGCGCGACGACGCTCGACGAGTACCGCAAGCACATCGAGAAGGACGCGGCGCTCGAGCGCCGCTTCCAGCCGATCTTCGTCGGCGAGCCGTCGGTTGCCGACACGATCGCGATCCTGCGCGGCCTCAAGGACGCGTACGAAGGGCACCACGGCGTCCGCATCCGCGATGCGGCACTCGTCGCGGCGGCCGTGCTGTCCGACCGCTACATCTCAGACCGGTTCCTGCCGGACAAGGCGATCGACCTCGTCGACGAGGCGGCGTCGCGCCTGAAGATGGAGACGGAGTCGTCGCCCGTCGAGCTCGACGAGGCCGAACGCCGCGTGCGGCAGCTCGAGATCGAGCTCGCCGCGATGAAGAAGGAGCCGGACGAGATCCGCGAGCCGGTCGAGCGCGAGCTCGCCGACGCGAAGGAGGAGCGCGACGCGCTCGCCGCGCGCTGGAACGAGGAGAAGCACGCGCTCGACCGCGTCAAGGAGATCACGAGGCGGATCGACGAGCTGAAGCGCGAGGCCGAGCGCGAGGAGCGCTCGGGCAACCTGCAGCGCGTCGCCGAGATCCGCTACGGCGAGCTGCCCGCGCTCGAAAAGGAGCTGGCCGACCGCGAGCCGCGCGACACGATGGTGAAGGAAGAGGTCGACGAGGACGACATCGCGCAGGTCGTCGGCCGCTGGACGGGCATTCCCGTCGACAAGCTGCTCGAAGGGGAGACGGAGAAGCTCGTCCACATGGAGGAGCGGCTCCACCAGCGCGTCGTCGGCCAGGACGAGGCGGTCGAGGCGGTTGCGAACGCGCTGCGGCGCGCGCGCACCGGCCTGCAGGATCCGAACCGCCCGATCGGCAGTTTTGTCTTCCTCGGGCCGACCGGCGTCGGCAAGACCGAGCTCGCGCGCGCACTCGCGGAGTTCATGTTCGACGACGACCGCGCGATGGTGCGCATCGACATGTCGGAGTACCAGGAGCGGCACACGGTCGCGCGGCTGATCGGCGCGCCGCCCGGCTACATCGGGTACGACGAAGGCGGCCAGCTGACCGAGGCGGTGCGGCGCCGGCCGTACAGCGTCATCCTCCTCGACGAGATCGAGAAGGCGCACGGCGAGGTGTTCGACGTCCTGCTGCAGGTGCTCGACGACGGGCGCCTGACCGACGGGCAGGGCCGCACGGTCGACTTTCGCAACACCGTGCTGATCATGACGTCGAACATCCGCAGCGCCGAGCAGATGCGCGAGCACTTCCGGCCCGAGTTCCTGAACCGGATCGACGAGATCGTCGTCTTCGAGCCGCTCTCGCGCGAGCAGATCGGCGAGATCGTCGACCTGCAGCTCGAGCGCCTGCGCGTCCGGCTGGCCGAGCGGAAGATCACGCTCGAGCTGACCGACGCGGCGAAGGAGGCGCTCGGCGACGCCGGCTGGGATCCCGCGTACGGCGCGCGGCCGCTGAAACGGGCGATCCAGCGGCTCGTCGAGAATCCGCTCGCCCTGCGGCTGCTCGACGGCGACTTCGCCGACGGCGACACGATCCGCGTCGATGCAGAGCACGGCGAGCTCGTGTTCGCGCGGATCGGTGAACCGTTGTACGCCTCCTGACGAAGGAGCGATTGACCCCAATCCCCGCTCCATACAGGAGGTCAGTCGTGAAGAGGATCGTTCTGCTGCTCGGCGTCGCCGTGCTCGCGTTCGCCGCAGTCGCCGTCGCGTCGCCGGCGAAGGAGATCATGGCCGGCGCCAAGCTCGACGCGATGCAGGATCACGCGAAGTCGAACGGCAAGGGCACGTTCACCGCGACGATCAACGGCACCAAGCTGACGTGGAAGCTCAGCTTCCACGGGCTGACCGGCGCCGCGGCCGCCGCGCACATCCACCTCGGTGCGAAGGGCAAGTCCGGCAACGTGCTGATCGCGCTGTGCGGTCCGTGCAAGAGCACGATGTCGGGCACCGCGCGGATCACCGCGAAGCAGCTCCGCGACGTCGAGAAGGGCCTGACCTACGTGAACGTCCACACCGCGAAGTACCCGAACGGCGAGATCCGGGGGCAGATCGCGGCACACTAGCGCCGTGCTTGTGATCGCAGCCACCGAGCGCGAGCTCGCGCACGTTCGCCGCTTCGACACGTTCTGTTGCGGCGTCGGCCCGGTGGATGCGGCGATCTCGACGGCGCGCGTTCTCGCCGAGCGCGCGCCGTCTGCCGTTCTCCACGTCGGCATCGCCGGCTCGCGCGAGCTCGCGCCCCTGACGGTCGTGCTCGGCTCGGAATCGGTCTACTCGGACATCGCAGCTGCGATCCCCGTCGTCGACCTCGTCACGCCGGACGCGGCGCTGCTCGGACGATTGCGGGCGGCGCTGCCGGACGCGGTGGTGGCGACGATCGGCACGTCGGCGGCCGTCGGCGGTGCACGGTGCGACGTCGAGGCGATGGAAGGCTTCGGCGTCCTCCGCGCGTGCGAGCTCGCCGGCGTTCCGGCGGTCGAGCTGCGGATCGTCTCCAACTCGCCCGACGAGCCGGACCGCGCCAAGTGGCGGTTCGACGAGGCGTTCGAGCTGCTCGGCGCGACGCTAGATCGACTCGACGTCGTCTAGGAACTGCGCGTTGCCGTGCTCCGTCGGCGCGCCGTAGGCGAGGAAGACGACGTCCTCGTCCGTCTCGTTGCGCGCCTGCATCGGCGTGTTCGGGTGCACCGCGATGACGCCGCCCGGCCCGACGTCGACGCGTTCCCACGGGTCGCCGAGCAGCATCGTCAACGTCCCCTGGATCGGCACGAAGACCTCTTCCTGGTCGGGATCCATGTGCCGCCGCCCGCGCGTGCGCGCCGGGTAGCGCCACAGCCGCGCGCGTGAGTTCTCGAGCTTGACCGCGTCGGTGAGCGACGTCTGGCTGCGCGCCGCCTGCCCGTGCATCGGCTCGCGCTCCTCCCAGTCCAGTTCCTCGGCCTTGACGGCGTCGTAGCCCATCGGGCGCGACGATACCCTGCGCGCGGTGGCCGAGAGTCGTCCAGTCGCACTCCCGCCCGGCGAGCGCACGGTCGGACAGCTCGTCGCCGAGTCGATCCGCTTCTACGGCGACCGCTTCCTCACCGTCCTGCTGCTCGGCATCCCGTTCCTCGCGCTCGACCTCGCGTCGATCGACCAGGCGTGGTGGAAGCAGGCGATCTGGGGCTGGGTCGTCGGGCCGCTCGTCTGCGCGGCGTACGTGCGCGCGTCGATGCTCGTCACGAGCTCGTTCTGGTCGTGGCGCGCGTTCGTCGTGGCGTTGATCGTGTACATCCCGTACCCGATCCTCGGCCTGTACGCGCTGCCGGCGGTCGTCTGGTTCGCGCTGATCGGCCTGTCGGTGCCGGCGGCCGTCGTCGAGTCGCTGGGGATCCGGGCCGCGCTCGGGCGCGGCCTCCAGCTCGGCCGCGCCGACCCGGTGCACGCGATCGGCGGCCTCGCGACGCTCGCGCTCGTGTACGGGGTCACGCGCACGGCGCTGCTCGTCCTCCTGAACTCGCAGGGCGGCCAGGGGCACGAGATCGCCGTCATCCTCTCGGACGTCGTGCTCTCGCCGCTCCTCTACATCGGCGGCGCGCTCCTCTACGCCGATCAGGCGGCGCGGGTCCAGTAGGTTCCCGCCATGCCGATCTACATCCTGCTCTCGTCGCTCTCGACCCAGGGCGTCCAGACGCTGAAGTCGAACCCCGACCGCCTGCGCGAGGTCAACCACGACGTCGAGGAGCTCGGCGCGCGCGTGCTGCACCAGTGGGCGACGCTCGGCGAGTTCGACTTCGTCAACGTCGTCGAGGCGCCAGACACGGCGACGGTCGCGCGCGTCTCGGTCGCGCTCGGCGCGCGCGGGTCGACGCGGATCGCCACGCTGCCGGCGCTGACGATCGACGAGTTCATCCAGACGCTTTCGTAGCCGTCGTGGCGGGAAGACCCGCGTCGTGAGGCCGCGCGACACACTCCGCATCCTCGGCGAGCGCTTCGCCGTCGGCCCCGGCGCCGAGGCGCTCGAGGTCGTGCGCGAGACGCTCGCGCGACCCGAGCCGCCGCGGCCGATCGAGGAGCTCCAGGCCGAGCTCGACTCGCTCGTCGGGCTCGAGACGGTGAAGGAGCAGGTGCGCGCGCTCGTCGCGTTCCTGCAGATCCAGGCGCGCCGCCGCGAGCTCGGGCTGCCCGAGGTGGCGACGTCGCAGCACCTCGTCTTCCTCGGCAATCCCGGCACCGGCAAGACGACGGTCGCACGGCTGCTCGCGCAGATGTACCGCTCGCTCGGGCTGCTCGAGCGCGGCCAGCTCGTCGAGGTCGATCGCGCGGGGCTCGTCGGCGAGTACGTCGGCTCCACGGCGGTGAAGACCGACCGCGCGATCCGCCGCGCGCTCGACGGCGTCCTCTTCATCGACGAGGCGTACGCGCTCGCGCCGGTCGGCGGCCGCCTCGACTTCGGGCCGGAGGCGATCGAGACGCTGCTCAAGCGGATGGAGGACTACCGGCACCGCCTCGTCGTGATCGTCGCCGGCTACCCGCGGCTGATGCGCCGCTTCCTCGAGTCGAATCCCGGCCTGCGCTCGCGGTTCGCGCGCGAGATCGTCTTTCCCGACTATGCGACCGGCGATCTGCTCCAGATCACCCGCGGCTTCGCGCGGCAGAACGATTACGTGCTCGCGCCGGACGCCGAGGACGAGCTGCGCGCGATCTTCGGCAGCGTCGAGCGCGGGGAGGGGTTCGGCAACGCGCGCTTCGCGCGCACGCTCTTCGAGCAGGCGCTGAACACGCAGGCGCTGCGGCTCGCGCAGGGCGATGCGGCGTCGCTCGGCCGCGACGAGCTGATGGAGCTGCACGCCGCCGACCTGCGCGAAGCGGCCCGCGCGCTCGGCGAGAGCGGCGAGCGCGCTACGAGCCAGCGCCGGTGGCTGCGACGCGGCGCACGGTGACGCCCCACGCCTTGCCGCTCGCGAAGAGCTCGTCCGGATCGACCTCGTTCGCCCAGCCGAGGAAGTGCGGCTCGGGGTCGTCGTCCGTGCAGCCGTACACCGCGGGATAGGCCGGCGTCGGGTCGTCGGGGAGCGTTCCGCGCGCGATCTCCTCCGCGCGGCGCTCGGCCTCCTCGGCTGCAGGCCCTTCCATGTAGCCGCGCGGCATAGTGGCACTGTGCCGGAAGCGCTCGCCGTCCGCAATCTGCAGAAGCGCTACGGCCAGGTGCAGGCGCTTCGCGGTGTCGACCTCAGCGTCGAAGAAGGGCAGCTCGTCGGCCTGCTCGGCCCGAACGGCGCCGGCAAGTCGACGCTCGTCAAGATTGCGGCCGGCCTCGTGCGCGCGACGGCCGGCGACGCGCGCGTCGCGGGTGCCCGCGCGGGATCGCGTCCGGCGCGCGCCGCGCTCGGGTATCTCGCCGAGCTCTTCCGCTTCCCGGGCTGGTACACGGCGGACGAGGTGCTCGAGCTGCACCAGCGCCTCGCCGGCTCGCGCGGCGGCGCGGCCGAGCGGGCGCGGCTGCTCGACCTCGTCGCGCTCAGCGACGCACGGCGCCGTCGCGTCGACGGCA
>DASXWV010000082.1:0-12697 GCA_036503495.1 Gaiellaceae bacterium | reverse complement strand
GCCAGCGACGCATCGCTCCCACCGCAGGACGAGGGGTTTCGGGACGGGAAAGGGCGTCACTCGACGCGGCAGATGATCTGTCCGCTCGCGACGGCGTCCCCTGGGCCGACGCTGAGGGCGGCCACGGTGCCGTCGCGGTGCGCCCGTACCTCGTTCTCCATCTTCATCGCCTCGACGATGCAGATCACCGTGCCGCTCTCGACCGCGTCCCCTTCGGCCACCGCGACCGACAGAACCGTCCCCTGCATCGGCGACACGATCGCCTCGCCGCCGCCGGCCCCGCCGCCGCGAACGCGCTCGGCGCGCCGCCGGGCGAGCGCCAGCCACGGCTGCTCGGGCCGTGCCACACGGACGGTGAAGCGCTTCCCGTCGACCTCGACGACGCGGGCGCTCGCTTGTGACGAACTGTCACGAGCACCGTCGAGCTCGTGACGATTCGTCACAAGCTCTGCGGCGCGCGCCGCCAGCTCGTCGGACTCGACGAGGCCGTGGCACGTCTCGCCGCGGACGAAGCAGTCGCTCGTCAACAGCGCCGTGTGGAAGCCGATCAGCGTCTTCGGGCCGGCGATCACGAACTCGTCGAGTGCACGGAGCATCCGCATGCGCGCGGGCTCGCGGTCGACGCCGTGGACGATCAGCTTCGCGATCATCGGGTCGTACGCGCCGGACACCTCATGGCCGGCGGCGACGCCGGAGTCGACGCGCACGCCCGGCCCGGACGGCTCCCGGTAGGCCGTGACCCGCGCCGGCGCCGGCAGGAAGCCGGCGGCGACGTCCTCCGCGTTGATGCGGCACTCGATCGCGTGCCCGCGCAGGTGCACCTGCTCCTGCGTGAGCGAGAGCGGCTCGCCGAGCGCGATGCGGATCTGCTCGCGCACGAGATCGACGCCGGTCCCCTCCTCGGTGACCGTGTGCTCGACCTGGATGCGCGTGTTCATCTCCATGAAGAAGTACTCGCCGTCCTGCCTCAGCAGCCCCTCGATCGTCCCGGCCGAGCGGTAGCCGCAGGCGCGCGCGGCGTCGACGCCGATCTGGCCGATCCGCGCGCGCAGCTCGTCGTCGACGGCCGGCGACGGCGTCTCCTCGACGAGCTTCTGGTGGCGCCGCTGGATCGTGCAGTCGCGCTCGCCGAGATGGATGACGTTGCCGTGCGCGTCCGCGAGCACCTGCACCTCGACGTGCCGCGGGTCGAGAATCAGCTTCTCGACGTAGACGTCGCTGTTCGCGAAATACGACTGCCCCTGGCGCTGCGCCGTCTCGAACGCGCGCTGCGCCTCCTCCGGCCGCTCGACGATCTCCATTCCCTTGCCGCCGCCGCCCGCCGCCGCCTTGATCAGCAGCGGGTAGCCGATCTCGTCGCCGAGCACGAGTAGGTCGTCGACCGAGCGGACGGGATCGGTCGTGCCGGGGATGATCGGCACGCCGGCGTCGCGCATCGCCGTCCGCGCCGCGGTCTTGTTCCCCATCAGCTCGATCGCGGCCGGCGGCGGGCCGATCCACGTCAGCCCGGCGTCCTCGACGGCACGCGCGAACGCCGCGTTCTCGGCGAGGAAGCCGTAGCCGGGATGCACGGCACCGGCCCCGGAGCGCGCCGCCGCGGCGAGCAGCCGCTCGACGTTGAGGTAGCTCTCGGCGGGCGCGGTCGGTCCGAGCAGGTACGCCTCGTCGGCATACGCAACGTGCAGCGCGCCCGCGTCCGCCGCGGAATAGACGGCGACCGAGCCGAGGCCGAGCTCGCGCAGTGCGCGGAAGACGCGGATCGCGATCTCTCCGCGGTTGGCGACGAGGACCTTCTCGAACATGGGGCCGTATTCTCCCGGTTCGTGTCCCCCGCCGATCAGCTGACGGTCGCGCGCGCGCTCTCGGTTCCGATCGTGGTCGTGCTGTACGCGTGGGGCTTCCACGGACACGCGTACTGGGCGACGGCGATCTTCTGCGTCGCCATGGCGACCGACTGGCTCGACGGCCGGCTCGCGCGCAGGCACGGCCGCTCGTCGGCGCTCGGCTCGCTGCTCGACCCGATCGCCGACAAGGTGCTCGTGCTCGCGACGCTCGTGATGCTCGTCGGGCTGCGCGTCGTGCCGGCGTGGATGGTCGCCGCGATCGTCGTGCGCGAGGTCGCGATCACCGGGTTGCGCCTCGCGGCGATCGAGCGCGGCGTCGTGCTCGCGGCGCGCGACCTCGGCAAGCTGAAGACGTGGGCGCAGGCGACCTCGGCGGCGCTCGGCGGCTTCGCCGCCGCGGGCGCGTGGAGCGACCGCATCGCGTGGTGGGCAACGCTCGTCGCCGTCGTCCTGACCTGGGTGTCAGGGCTCGACTACGCGCGCAGCGCGCCTGCGCTCCTGCGCGGCCGCAGCCTGGCGGCTACGCCGGGGTCAGGCCGCGCGCCGAGCACCAGTCGCTGAACCGGGCCCAGGCACGGAGGTACTCACGCAGCTGATAGAAGCCCTCTTCGACCTCGGCGCGGACTGCCCAGTGGCAGTGGCCGCAGTACCCGAACTCGTCGACGGCAGGGGCCTCGCTGCAGCGGATGCACTCCTCGAACATATGAGGAAAACGTCCGGAGAGGGCCTGCGGTTACGGCTCGTCGAGCGGTGGAGCGGCCGTCTCCTCGTCCTGCGCGAGCGCGGCGAGGATCGCGGCGCGCTCCTCCTCGGTCGGTTCGGGCGTGATCTCGATCTCCACCGGCGTGCAGCCTAAGAGACCGAACCAGAATGAGCGACTGTGTCGAGCGTCAGTCTGGTTCGGTCTCTAAAGTCCCGCGCCGGCCGCGTCGATGGGAAAGACGGTGGGCCGCCGTCTCCTCTTTCTCTGCTGCTGCGTGCTCGCAGCGCTCGCCGGCACCGCGAACGCGGCGCCGCGCACGCCGTCGGCGTGGGCTGCGTCGTCGATCCGCGCGGTCAACGCCGCCGGCCTGCTCGGCGGCGCGAAGGACGTCGCGTCGTTCAAGGCCGATCAACCGCTGACGGCGCAGGCGCTCGAGAACCTCGTCTTCGACCTGAAGGCGCGGGTCGCACCGGCGGCCGCGCCGCCGCTCACCGACCCGACCGTGACCGACCCGGTCACGACGACGACCACGACGACGACGACCACGCCGACGACTGCGGCGGCGGCGCCGAAGCAGGTCGCGAGCCCCGACCGTCCGGTGCAGATGTGGGAGCTCGACGCCCGCCTCGTCGGCGCGCTCGGCCTCGCCGACGCGGCCGCGACCTTCGCGAAGAGCGCGCGCGGCGCCGGACTCACCGTCCCGGCCCGGTTCGGCACCGAGGTGGTCGCGCGCCTGCTCGGCCTCCGCCTCAACCATCCGGCGAGCGACGACGCGCTCGAGCTTCGCCCGCAGGACGCTGCGACGCGCGCCGAGGCGGCCTACTCGGTCGCACAGATCCTCCACTTCTCCGACTGGCAGGTGCAGAGCATCGAGGACGCCGCGCAGGCGTTCGCGCTGCCCGCGCTCTCGGCCTGGCAGAAGCGGATCCTCGACACCGCCGTCGCGCACATCGGCATGCCCTACATCTGGGGCGGCGAGAGCGACGACGCCCAGAGCGCCTTCGGCGTCCAGAGCCGCGGCGGCTACGACTGCTCCGGCTTCGTCTGGCGCGTCTACAAGCTGCAGGCGTACGCCGGCGAGGGCGCGCTCGCGTCGACGCTGCGCGGCCGGACGACCTACGAGATGAGCGGCGAGGTGCCGAAATCGCAGCGGATCGCGCCGGCCAAGCTGCAGCCGGCCGACGTCCTCTTCTTCGGCGACCGCGGGCCGCGGTCGAAACCGGCCCAGGTGGGGCATATGGGCATCTATCTCGGCAACGGCTGGTTCATGCACTCCTCGGAATACGGCGTCGCCGTCGCGTCGCTGTCCGGCTGGTACGGCCGCGAGCTCGCCTGGGGACGCCGGCCGCTGGCGGAGGCCGGCCTTTCGTCCTGACGCACGCGACGCAGGCCTATCCCTTTCGAGGGAGAATCGCCAGGAATGACACGATCACCCCATTGGGTGATTCCTCCAGAGCGCAGGAACGCTGAGAATTCGACACGTCTGGCGTCCAATTGCTCTGGAGGAAGAAATGCTGGAGTGGAAACCGAAGCTGATCGCTCTGCTGGTGCTCCTGGTCACGCTCGCCGTGTTCCTGGGGCAGCTCAGCTGGAGCATCATCTTCCAGCTGAGCTGGTAAAACGACCACTCGCGTGGGTAGGAGGGGAGATGTACGGAGCGCTTCACGGAGGCGCGCCCGCCCCTGAATTGGGGCGGTGAACAGAGCCGCCACCCCACCCTTCAGAGTTCTCGCGATCGTGACCCCCGTCCTCGTGGCGGGGGTCGCCGCGATCGTCGCGGCGTGCATCACGTACGCGCAGGGCGATCACACGACCGGCGACTACGTCTCGGTCCTCGTCCTCTTCGCGGTGATGGTGCTCGTCGAGCGCTTTCCGGTTCCGGTCGAGGGAATCGACGCCGGCGGCGTCACGCTCGGCCTGGTCCTCGCGGTCGCGACGATCGTCCTCTTCGGCTGGCAGGCGGGAATCCTCGTTGCCGCCGGCGGGCCGACGATCACGCACCTGATCGGCCACCGGCCGCCGCTGCGCATCGCCTACAACGGCGCGATGTTCTCGCTGGCCGCGACGATCAGCGGCCTCGCGATCCAGCCGATCCACGGCAACTCCGTCCTCGCGCTGATCGCGAGGGTCGCCGCCTGCGCGTTCCTCTACAACTGGGTCGTCAACCTCGCGCTGATCAGCGCGGTGATCGCGGCCTCGTCGGGGAAGCCGTTCCTCCGCGTCGCGTGGGGCACGGCGCTGCAGACGACCGCCCCGTTCGCGCTGATGTCGTCGGCGGCGCTGATGCTCGTCGTCATGTGGGAGCGCTCGCCGGCGCTGTCGGTGGCGCTCGTCGGGCCGCTGCTCGCGATCGCGCTCTACCAGCGCTCGACGTTCGCCGCGTTGAAGGCGATGCAGCTCGCGTTGACCGATCCGCTGACGGGTCTCGGCAACCACCGGCACTTCCACGAGCGGCTGCAGCGGGAGCTCGCGGGCGCCGAGGAGAACGGGACGACGCTGAGCCTCTGCCTCGTCGACATCGACGACTTCAAGAGCGTCAACGACCACCACGGCCACCCCGTCGGCGACCGCGTGCTCGGCCAGGTGGCGGCGCGGCTCCGGCAGGGCGGTGAAAGCTTCCGTCTCGGCGGCGACGAGTTCGCCGTGCTTCTCCCCGGCCTCGACGAGCGCGCCGCGATCGCGGTCGCGCGGTCGATCGTCGAGCGCGTCAGCGCCGCGCAGATCGACCAGGTCGGCTCGGTCACCACGTCGGCCGGCGTCGCGACGTTCCCGATCCAGGGCGCCGGCCGCGACGAGCTGATCCGCCTCGCGGACAGCGCCCTCTACTGGGCGAAGGAGGACGGCAAGAACCGCGCGCGAACGTACGAGGCGACGCAGATCGAGCTCAAGCAGCTGCAGCAGCTGGCCGAAGGCCCGGATCGCGCGGCGCGCTACCGCGCCGCCGCCTCGCTCGCGAAGGCGGTCGACGCCCGCGACGCCTACACCGGCTCCCACTCGGAGCGCGTCGCCGAGCTCGCCGGGCGGATCGCGCGCCGGCTCGAGCTCGACGAGTCGCAGATCGAGCTGACGCGCCTCGCGGCGAGCTTGCACGACCTCGGCAAGCTCGCGATCCCGGAGGAGATCCTGCGCAAGCCGAGCGAGCTGAACGAGTCGGAGCGGCTCGTGCTGCAGCGCCATCCGCAGATCGGCTACCGGATGCTCGAGAGCCTCGGGGTCGAGCCGATCGCCGAGTGGGTGCTGCACCACCATGAGCGGTGGGACGGCGACGGCTATCCCGACCGGCTGCGCGGCGACGAGATCCCGCTCGGCGCGCGGATCATCTTCGTCGCCGACGCATACGACGCGATGACGAGCGAGCGTGTCTACCGCAAGCCGCTGTCGCCGCGCGAGGCGCTCGAGGAGCTCGAGCGCTGTGCGGGCAGCCAGTTCGACCCCGCGATCGTCGACGCGTTCCGCGACGAGCTCGGCGTCCGCGCGCGAGCCGTGGAACTAGCAAGCTAGTTCCACGGAGCTACAGGAACTCCGCGGGCCGGAGACGCGGTCTCCGGCCCGCTTCGTGCAGCTAGGGCTCGTCGTGCGCTATTGGTTCCACTTGTCGGCTGTCTTTTTCCCGTGACCGGAGTTTTTGGCGCGCGGATCCTGGACGTCCTGGCCGGTGAGCTGGTCGTCGCGGGTCAGCGGCTCGTTCTCGGGCGTGTCGATCTTCTCCGGATGCCGCCGCTGCTCGCGGTTCGGCTTCGTGCTGCGGGTCTCTGGGACCTTGTCTTTGTTAGCCATGCCTGAGCCGTTCCCGGTATCGGCGGGAACGACACGGCGGTTGTGGAGACGGCCCACCGAGCCGGGAGGTCTCGATGTCGAGGATCCCCTACAACCGCAACCTCTGGACGGACACGCGCCCGTCCTTCCTGACGAGCGAGTCCCTTAGCCGCTCGTAGCAGCTCTTCCTGCGACCGGGTTGCAACCGGCTTGCAACCCGGTCGCGGGAATCGTCAGAGCGGGATGTTGCCGTGCTTGCGCGCCGGCCGCGGCTCCCGCTTCGTCAGCGCCGTCTCGAGCGCGTCGATCAACACCGGCCGCGTCCGGCGCGGCTCGATCACGTCGTCGACGTAGCCGCGCTCGGCGGCCGTGTACGGATTCGCGAACCGCTCCTTGTAATCCGCGATCAGGTCGGCGCGCTCCTCGGGGGACTTGTCGCGGTAGATGATGTTGACCGCGCCCTCCGGGCCCATCACCGCGACCTCGGCGGTCGGCCACGCGAAGTTGAAGTCGGCGCGGATGTGCTTCGAGCTCATGACGTCGTAGGCGCCGCCGTACGCCTTGCGCGTGATCACCGTCAGCTTCGGCACCGTCGCCTCGGCGAATGCGTAGAGAAGCTTCGCGCCGTGGCGGATGATCCCGCCCCACTCCTGCGCCGTTCCGGGGAGGAAGCCGGGGACGTCGACGAAGGTGACGAGCGGGAGGTTGAACGCGTCGCACGTGCGCACGAAGCGCGCCGCTTTGTTCGAAGCGTCGATGTCGAGGACGCCGGCGAGCGCGCCCGGCTGGTTGCCGACGACGCCGACGGCGTGGCCGCCGAGCCGCGCGAAGCCGCAGACGATGTTCTCGGCGAAGTGCTCCTGCACCTCGAGGAACTCGCCGTCGTCGATCACCCGCCGGATCACCTCGTGCATGTCGTACGGCTTGTTCGGCGCGTCGGGAACGAGCGTGTCGAGCTCCGCGTTCTCGCGGTCGCGCGGATCGGCGCTGGTCGTGTGCGGCACGCGCTCGCGGTTGTTCTGGGGCAGGAACGAGATCAGGTAGCGCGCGTCCTCGAGGCACGACTGCTCGTCCTCGGACACGAAATGCGCGACGCCGGACTTCGTTGCGTGCGCCTGCGCGCCGCCGAGCTCCTCGAAGCTGACCTCCTCCCCCGTCACCGTCTTCACGACGTCGGGGCCGGTGATGAACATGTACGAGGAGCCCTCGACCATGAAGATGAAGTCGGTGATCGCCGGCGAGTAGACCGCGCCGCCCGCGCACGGGCCCATGACGAGCGAGATCTGCGGCACGACGCCGGATGCCTGCACGTTGCGCCAGAAGATCTCCGCATAGCCGGCGAGCGAGACGACGCCCTCCTGGATGCGCGCGCCGCCGGAGTCGTTGATGCCGATCACCGGGCAGCCGTACTTGACGGCGAGATCCATCACCTTGCAGATCTTCTCGGCGAAGACCTCGCTGAGCGAGCCGCCGAAGACGGTGAAGTCCTGCGAGAAGACGAAGACCTTGCGGCCGAAGATCGAGCCGTAGCCGGTGACGACCGCGTCGCCGTACGGCCGCCGATCCATCATCCCGAAGTTCGACTCGCGATGGCGGACGTAGCGGTCGAGCTCGACGAACGAGCCCGGGTCGCACAGCTGCTCGGCGCGCTCGCGCGCGAGCAGCCGTCCGGCCTCGCGCCGCTTCGCGACTGCGCGCTCGCTGCCGGCATGCAGCGCCTGCGCCCGCAGCTCCTGCAACCACGCGAGTTTCGCCTGCGTCGTGTCGTGCGTCTCGGCCACCGACGCGGAGCCTAACCTGGGGCGCTGTGCGGCAACGCCTCCCTCCCGCGCTGCGGATCCGCGACTTCGCGCTGCTCTGGGCGGCGATCCTCGCGCTGCGCTTCGCGGAGAACATGGTCGCGGTCGCGATCGGCTGGCAGGTGTTCGCGATCCACCGCGATCCACTCGACCTCGGGCTGATCGGGCTGATGGAGTTCATCCCGCTGCCGCTGCTGGCGCTGCCGATGGGCCAGCTGACCGATCGACTGCCGCGGCGGTTCATGTTCGCGGCCGGCCTCGCGGTCGCGCTCACGGTCTCCGCCCTGCTGCTCGTCGTGACGCTGCACGGCGCGACGCAACTCTGGCCGTTCCTCTCGCTGGCGGCGCTCACCGGGGTCGCGAACAGCGTCGCGTGGCCCGCCTACGGCGCGCTGACGCCGGAGCTCGTGCCGACGGAGCTCGTGCCGGGCGCGATGGCGCTCCGCTCGATCGCAAGCCAGATCTCCGTCGTCGTCGGCCCGGCGATCGGCGGCGTCCTCTTCGCCGTGCGGCCGATGCTCGTGTACGCCGTCGCGGTCGGGCTCTTCGCCGTGGCGATCGCCGGCGTCCTGTCGCTGCGACCCCCGGCGCTCGTCCGGGAGCGGTCGGCGCCGAGCGTCGCAGATCTCGTGGCCGGCGTCCGCTTCGTCCTGCGCACGCGGATCCTGCTCGGCGCGATCAGCCTCGACCTCTTCGCGGTGCTCTTCGGCGGTGCGGTCGCGCTGCTCCCCGTCTATGCGCGCGACATCCTCGACGTCGGGCCGATCGGGCTCGGCGTCCTCCGGTCGGCACCGGCGGTCGGTGCGCTCGCCGCGGCGGTGCTGCTCGCGCGCAAGCCGTTGCAGCGCCGCGCCGGCCCGACGTTGATGGCCGCCGTCGCGGCATTCGGCGCCGCGACGATCGTCTGGGGCGCGTCGCGCTGGCTGCCGCTGACGCTCGTCTTTCTCGCCGTGATCGGGTTCGTCGACATGTACAGCGTCAACATCCGCTCGAGCACGGCCGCGCTCGTCACGCCGAACGAGCTGCGCGGCCGCGTGATTGCGGTCGAGATGGTCTTCATCAGCGCGTCGAACGAGCTCGGCGCCTTCGAGTCCGGCGTCCTCGCGCGGCTCTTCGGCACCGTCACCTCCGTCGTCGTCGGGGGCGCGCTGACGATGGGGATCGCCGGTGTGTGGACCCGTGTCTTCCCGCCGCTCGCGCGGATGGGACGGCTCGAGGACCTGCGGCCGGAGCCCGTGTGAGGCGCGACGCGGTGCGGGCGCTGCTGCTCGAGCGCGAGCCGCGCGACGCGAAGGAAGCGGACGACCGCCGCGCGATGCTCGCGTTCCTCGACGAGCTGCCGCGGCCGTTCTCGCGCGACCAGCCCCGCGCCCACTTCACCGCCTCGGCGCTCGTCGTCGACGCGCCCCGCGGGCAGACGGCGCTCGTCCACCACCGCAAGCTCGCGATCTGGGTGCAGCCGGGCGGCCACGTCGACGACGGCGATGCGAGCCTGGGCGACGCCGCGCTGCGCGAGGTGCGGGAGGAGCTCGGCCTCGCCGGCGTCCTCGCTTCGCAGGCGCCGCTGCACCTCGACATCCACGAGATCCCCGACCGGCCCGACATGCCCGCGCACCTCCACCTCGACGTCCGCTTCCTCGTCGAGGCCGCCGGCGACCTCGCGCTGAGCGACGAGTCCATCGACGCGCGCTGGCTGACACTCGCAGAAGCACAGGAAATGGGCGATGCATCGGTGAAACGGCTCGTCGCATGTCTTCCATCAGCGCGAGCTACGCCGCCGGCGTAGCGAGCGCACCGCCGCCCGCCGCGCCGGCGCGCAGCGCCGTCCGCGACGGGCGAAAGGGAAGCGTCTCGGCCGTGCATAGCGACCTGACGAGCCTTCCGTACGTAGCGCGCCGGAGACCGCGCTCTCCGGCGCGCGAAGTTCCTCTCCCGATGCCGCGATGCGTAGCATCGCGACATGGATCTCGACCGATCGACCATCTGGCCCTACGAGAACGGCGAGCCAGGAGAGTTCTATTACTCCCGTTATGCAAGCCCCACGGTCGATCGGGCCGAGCAAGAGCTCGGCGGGTGGGAAGGCGGCGAGGCCCTGCTGTTCCCGTCCGGGGCGGGCGCGACGACGGCGCTCGTCCTCTCGCTGCTGCAGCCGGGCGACACGATCGGGCTCGCCGCCGGCGCGTACTACGGCACGGGCGTCACGTTCTCCGCCTTCGAGAAGTGGGGCCTGAAGCACGTCGAGTTCGACCAGACCGGGCCGCCGCCCGACGACGTGCAGCTGATCTGGCTCGAAGCGCCGTCGAACCCGTACCTGACGATGCCGGACCTCGCCGCCGCGGTCGCCCACCCGGCCCCGGTCGTCGTCGACTCGACGGTCGCGACGCCGGTCTTCCTGAAGCCGCTCGAGCAAGGGGCCGACTACGCGCTTCACTCGGCGACGAAGTACCTGGCGGGCCACGACGACGCGCTGCTCGGCGCGGTCGCCGGCCGCGACCTCGCGGAGCTGAAGACGTTCCGCACGCGGAGCGGCATCTCTCCCGCCCCGGACACCGCCTGGCTCCTCAGCCGCGGCTTGAAGACGCTCGAGCTGCGCGTCCGCCGCCAGACCGAGTCGGCGACGCTGATCGCGGAGCGGCTCGGGAGCCACGCCGCGGTGCAGACCGTCCGCTACCCCGGGCTGAGCGGCCTCCTTTCCTTCGACGTCGCCGACGCCGAGACGGCGCGGCGCGTCGAGACGTCGACGCGGCTGATAGTCAACGCCACCTCGCTCGGCGGCGTCACCTCGGTGATGGAGAGCCGGGCGCGCTGGGAGGGCGATCGCGTGCCGCCCGGCCTGCTGCGCCTGAGCGTCGGGCTCGAGGATCCGGAGGCCCTCTGGGCCGACCTCGCGCAGGCGCTCCCATAGGCCGAACGGCCTAGACACCATAGGCCGTGTGGCCTATCCTTTGCCCGCGATTTACGGCTTCACAGCCGACGGGGGCCAATTTGTGGGCGGTAAAACCTGCTTGTAAATTGGAACTGCCGTTCTCGAGGGCGAATTCGACATGGAATACCAGTCCCATCGTGGGCTGGCCGGGACCCAATGATGCGAACTGGAGGAACCAGCGGTGGCAGTCGGACCTGAAATCGAGCGGCGGAGGCGAACGTCCCGCTCCAAGAACGGGAGCGCGCCGAACGGCGTTGCGACCGAGGTGACGCAGGCGGAGCTGCAGCAGCTCCTGAACGCACTCGAGGCAGCACGTGACGGCAACTTCTCGCTCCGGCTTCCGGCCGCCGGGACGGGAATCGCCGCCGACCTGCGCCGCGCGTTCAACGAGCTCGCAGACCGCCGCGAGGTGTTCAGCAAGGAGATCTCCCGCGTCGGCCGCGCCGTCGGCCGCGAGGGCCGGCTGACCGAGCGCGCCCATGCGCCCGCAGCAAGCGGCCACTGGGCGGACACGACGACCGCGATCAACACGCTGATCGACGACCTCGTCCGCCCGACGACCGAGGTCGCGCGCGTGATCGACGCGGTCGCCGACGGCGACCTGAGCCAGAAGATGCAGCTGACGATCGAAGGCCGCCCGGTCAAGGGCGAGTTCCGCCGCATCGGCACCACGGTGAACTCGATGGTCGACCAGCTCTCGGCGTTCGCGGCCGAGGTGACGCGCGTGGCCAGGGAGGTGGGAACGGAGGGCAAGCTCGGCGGCCAGGCGAAGGTGCGCGGCGTCAGCGGCGTCTGGAAGGACCTCACCGACAACGTCAACACGCTCGCCGCGAACCTCACCGACCAGGTGCGGAACATCGCCGACGTCACGACCGCCGTCGCGAACGGCGACCTGACGAAGAAGATCACCGTCGACGTCCGCGGCGAGATCGCGGAGCTGAAGGAGACCGTCAACACGATGGTCGACCAGCTCTCGTCGTTCGCCGACGAGGTGACGCGCGTCGCGCGCGAGGTGGGCGAGGAAGGCAAGCTCGGCGGCCAGGCGCACGTGAAGGGCGTCAGCGGCACGTGGAAGGACCTGACCGACTCGGTGAACGGGCTCGCGTCGAACCTGACAACGCAGGTCCGCAACATCGCGAACGTCACCACGGCCGTCGCGAACGGCGACCTCAGCAAGAAGATCACCGTCGAGGTGAAGGGGGAAGTCCTCGAGCTGAAGGAGACCGTCAACACGATGGTCGACCAGCTCCGCGCGTTCTCGGCCGAGGTGACGCGCGTCGCGAAGGAAGTCGGCACGGAGGGCAAGCTCGGCGGGCAGGCGAACGTCGAGGGCGTCAGCGGCGTGTGGAAGGACCTGACGGACAACGTCAACACGCTCGCCGGCAACCTCACCGACCAGGTGCGCAACATCGCCGACGTGACGACGGCCGTCGCGAACGGCGACCTCAGCAAGAAGATCACGGTCGACGTCCGCGGCGAGGTCCTGCAGCTCAAGGACACGATCAACACGATGGTCGACCAGCTGCGCGCGTTCAGCGCCGAGGTGACGCGCGTCGCGCGCGAGGTCGGCACCGAGGGCCGCCTCGGCGGCCAGGCGAACGTCGAGGGCGTCAGCGGCGTGTGGAAGGACCTGACGGACAACGTCAACACGCTTGCCGGCAACCTGACG
>DASXWV010000081.1:0-5923 GCA_036503495.1 Gaiellaceae bacterium | reverse complement strand
GAGCTTCGTGAACGGCTCGAACCAGCTGACACGCTCACGCCCCTCACGCTCCCAAAACGACTCGAACTCCTCGTCGTAGATCGAGGGACGCGCATTCGCCTGCCGCGCGAACTCCGCCGACGGCTCGTACGTGCGCTCCTCGAGGAGCATCGTCTCGATCGCTTGCTGCTGCCCCGTGTCCGTCATGGGTCAGACCGCCTCCGCGCGCCGCGGCATCGGCGAGCCGATCCGCCCGATCGGCGCCGCGCCGACGGGCATGACGATGCCGGGCACCATCCCGTTCACCACTCCCGCGGCCGACGTGTACCACGCGACCGCCGCCGTGACGACGCCGCACCAGCCGCCGGCGTGCAGCCACCACTCGGTGCCGCCGTGCGACAGGTTGAAGAAGCCGATCACGAGCACGATCTCGGTGATCTCGAGCGTCAGGAAGACCAGGAACACTGCGAAGCTCACGCGCATGCTGTGCAGCAGCATGTACGTGTTGAAGATCGCGAACGCGAGCAGGAACCACGCCAGCCCGTTCGTCAGGTTCGCGCCCTCGAGCCCGGCGGCGAAGTTCTTCGACACGTCGGCGAGCACGACGATGATCCCGAGTCCGAGCCAGAAGCCCCCGTACGTCGAGAACGCGGTCGCGCCGAAGACGTTGCGGTTGCGGAACTCCCACATGCCCGCCAGCAGCTGTGTGAGGCCGCCGTAGAAGAGCGCGGGGCCGATCCAGACCGCGTCGGGAATGAAGCTCGCGTTGTGCCCGCTGAGCAGGAACGTCGTGAGCGCGAATGCGGCCAGTCCGAGTGGCGCAGGGTCGGCCGCGGGAACGGCCTCCACGAGTGTCACCGGGCGGTCGACAGTGACTGCAGCCATTGCTACCAGCCTCCTCTGTCGGGTCCCTTGTCCGCTGCACCATTCCCGATCCGGGTACAGCTAGTCAAGCGGACTGCGATAGATCACGCCTCCAGGTCGTACGGATACTGCGTGATCACTTCCGCGCCGTCGTCGGTGACGAGCAGGATGTCCTCGAGGCGGACGCCGCCGTAGCCCGCGCGGTACAGGCCGGGCTCGAGCGTGATCACGTCGCCGGCAACGAGATCGTCGCCGGAGCGGCTGAGCGCCGGCGGCTCGTGCACCTCGAGGCCGACGCCGTGGCCGAGCCCGTGGAAGAAGCCGCTGTCGAGCACCTCGCCCGGCTCCTTGTGCAGCTGCGTCATGTGCCCGTGCTCGTGGAAGAGGTCACAGGCCATCTGCATCAGGTCGCGGCCGTTCGCACCCGGCTTCGTTGCCGCGGTCGTCCGGTCCAGCGCCTCCTTGCAGAGGCGGTGGTACTCGCGCAGCTCGTCGCTGACCTCACCGACGACGTAGGTGCGCGTCATGTCGGAGTAGATCCCCGTGGCGCGGTCGCGCGGGAAGAGGTCGAACACGATCGGCTCGCCCGGCTTCAGCGCGCCGCTCCCCAGCTCGTGGCCGATCGCCGTCTGCGGGCCGTGCGCGACGATGAACTCGTCGCCGACGGCGCCGTGCTCGCTGAACACGCGCTCGATCTCGAGCTTGAGCCGCTCGCTCGTCAGCGGCTCGCCGTCGAGGGTGAGGACGCCGTTCGGTCGCGCGCGCCGCAGCATGTCGCGCGCGACGTCGAGCGCCGCCTCGCAGGCGCGCTGCGCACGCCGCAAACCCTCGATCTCCTGTGCGTTCTTCCGGCGGCGACGGTCCGCGAACAGGGCGCGGTCGGCGCGCACGTCGATGCCGTTCGTGCGGAGATGGTCGGCGAGCTCGAGCGGGAACGTCGGCGGAACCGAGACGTCGCTGACACCGCGCTCCTGGAGCAGACGCACGTAGCACTCGAGCTCCGCCTCGTCACGCGACATGCCGTCGCGCAGGAGATCGTCGAGGCCGTACGCCTCCGGCGCGAGCGCCTCGATGTCCGGCGCCGCCTCGCCGATCCGCTGCAGCTCGAATGCGCTCGCGACGACCGTGCGCTTGCCGTCGCGCTCGAGATACAGGAACGGGTCGGGCACCGGCAGCGGCACCTCGTGGCGCATCTCCGGCGAACGGATCGAATCGGCGAAGACCAGGAGCGCGGTCACGCGGCCGATCGTACGGCATCGCGTGCTTCGCGCTCGTGGCGCCGTCGCCGCTCGCGCCGTGCCGACGCGGATGCGGGAGATCTCCAGACCGCTTGCGCCCGGCGTTCGCCGCTCCACGTGCGGTAGAACAACCGTGGCGATGGCGATCTTCCGGCCCGAGGACGAGGCGCGAGTGCGCGAGCTGCTCGGCGCGCTCGAGCGGCCGGTCGAGCTGGTCGTCGCGCACGGGCCCGAAGAAACGCCGCTGCCCGGCGCGGCGCGGGACATCGACTTCGCCGCCGAGACGGAGCGGGTCGTCCGCGAGCTGGCGGAGCTGTCGCCGTCGCTCTCGGTGCGCGTGGAGGACGGGCCGGCCCTGGCCGCCGAAGGCGGCCGGTCTTCGGGGCCGAGCTTCGAGCGATACCCGGCGGTGGCGGTCCTGCCGGCGGGCGAGGACGCGGGCGTCCGCTACTACGGGCTGCCGTGGGGCTACGAGCTCGGCTCGCTGATCGGCGCCGTCCTGGAGGCGGGCCGGGCGGAGTCGTCGCTCTCGGGCGAGTCGCTCGAGCGGCTGGCGGCCCTCGATCGTGACGTCTCGATCGACGTCTTCGTCACGCCGACCTGACCGCACTGCCCGCCGGCCGTGCTGCTGGCGTACAAGACGGCGTTCGCCTCACCCCGCGTCCGGGCGGCCGCGATCGAGTCGACGGAGTTCCCGGCGCTCGCCGACGCGATGGAGGTCTACGCCGTCCCGCGAATCGTCGTCGACGGCGTCCCCCAGTGGGACGGCTCCGTGCCGGAACGCGTCTTCCTCGACCGAGTCCTCGCGCCGACGATGACGTGAAATAGGCACGCGCGGGTAACGTCCTTCGGGTGAGCGAGCCTCTCGAGCGCGCGGCGGAGATCTTCGCGTCTTTCGACGCGCAGCTGCAGCAGGAGTTGCCGGCGGATGCCGGGATCTTCGACGCGCACACGCACCTCGGCAACGACATCGACGGCATGGTCGGCAGCCGCGACGAGCTGCTCGGAATCCTCGACCGCTACGGCATCTCGCGCGCGTTCATGTTCTGCCTGGACGAGCCCGACCGGCATCCGGCCTTCCGCGCCGCGAACGACCGGACGCTCGAGCACGCCGCCGCCGCGGAGGATCGGCTGATCCCGTTCGTGCGGCTCGACCTCAGCGAGGGGCCGATCGACGAGGCGCGGCGCTGTCTCGACCTCGGCGCGAAGGGGATCAAGCTCCACCCGCGGGCCCAGAAGTTCCTGCTCGACGACGAGCGGCTCGCGCCGGTCTTCGAGGTCGCCGCCGAGCGCCGCGTGCCGATCCTCATCCACGCGGGCCGCGGGCTGCCGCCGATCGCCGACCACCTCGCGCACCTCGTCGACCGCTACCCGGGCGCGACGCTGATCCTCGCGCACGCGGGCATCGCCGACCTCTCGGGCCTCGCGGGGAACTTCGCCGGCACGGCGGGCGTCTTCTTCGACACGTCGGTGTGGAGCCCGATCGACCTGCTCAGCTTCTTCCGGCTCGTCCCGCCGGAGCAGATCCTCTACGCGTCCGATTATCCGTACGGGCTGCAGCCGCAGTCGCTGCTCAACACGCTGCGGACGGCGCGCAGCGCCGGCCTGACCGAGGCGCAGATCTGCGACCTGCTGAGCGGCAACGCGAATCGGATCGCGAACGGCGAGCCGCCGCTCGAGCCGTCGGAGCCGCAGGGCGCCGACGTGCTCGCGCAGCCGATGGTGCTCGCGCGCATCCACCAGTACCTGACGATGGCGATGGCGGCGCTGTTCGCGCGCCAGCAGGACAGTTTCGGCGCGCTCGGCCTCGCGCTCAACGCGACGAACGAGCGCAACGGCCACGGCGAGGAGCTCGAGCAGATCCGCGAGGTGCTGCTCGCCGCGCGCGAGGTCTGGCGGACGCTGCCGGAGGCAGAGGACGACCAGGACGCGCGCCTGATCGCGCGCACGAGCTCCCGCCTCATCCATCTCGCCGACGTCCTGGCGGTGACGACGGGTGAGTGACCTCACGCTGACTGTGAACGGCCACGCGTATGACGTCCGCGGCGTGCGCGTCGGGACGTCGCTCGCGCACGTGCTGCGCGAGGAGCTCGGCCTGACGGGGACGAAGATCGCGTGCAACGAGGGGCACTGCGGCGCGTGCACCGTGCAGGTCGACGGCGTGCCGACACTGTCGTGCATCACGCTCGCGCACGGCGTCACCGGCGAGGTGACGACGATCGAGGGCCTGCGCGACCATCCGCTCGTCGCGGCGTTCGTCAAGGCCGACGCGGTGCAGTGCGGTTTCTGCACGCCGGGCCAGGTGGTCAGCGCCGCGGCACTCGTCGCGGCGAGCCCGGAGCCGTCGGTCGACGAGATCCGCCATCAGATGGCCGGGAACATCTGTCGCTGCGGCACGTATCCACGCATCGAGGAGGCGATCCTGCATTGGCGAGGCTGATCCGCACCGAGAAGGAGGTCGAGGGCCGCTTCGAGGAGGTGTGGCTCGTCGTCGAGGAGGACGCGCTCGACCAGTGGCCCGCAGGGCCGCAGACGATCGTCGGCCGCGACGCGCAGCGGGTCGACGCGCTCGAGCGTGTGCGCGGCGAGGCGCGGTACACCGCCGATCTGCAGCTGCCGGGGATGCTCCACGCCGTGCTCCTGCGCTCGCCGTACGCCCATGCACGCGTGCGCAGCATCGACCTGTCGCGCGCCGCCGCGGCGCCCGGCGTCCACGCGGTGCTCGGCCCCGGCGAGGCGAAGGGGCTCACCGAGGAGGCCGGCTACGCGGGCGCGCCCGTCGCCGCCGTCGCCGCCGATTCCGCGGCGCACGCCCGCCGCGCGCTGGCGCTGATCGACGTCGACTGGGAGGAGCTCGAGGTCGTCCTCGACCCGGAGGACGCAGTGGGCCGCGAGCTGTTCACCGCGACGCCGACGCCGTACGAGCGCGGCGACTTCGAGCGGGCGCTCGCCGAGGCCGACGTCGTCGTCGAAGGCACGTACCGCACGTCGGTCGTCCTGCACAACTCGATGGAGACCCACCAGTCCGTGTGCGAATGGGTCGGCGACACGCTCAACGTCTACATCTCGACGCAGTACATCTGGGGCATCCGGGACGAGATCGCGAAGGAGCTCGAGCTGCCGGCCGACAAGGTGCGCGTCGTGTGCGAATACATGGGCGGCGGCTTCGGCTCGAAGAACGACGCCGGCGACTACACCTTCGCCGCGATCGAGCTCGCGCGGCGGACCGGACGGCCGGTCAAGGCGCAGCTGACGCGGCGCGAGGAGAACACCGCGGCGGGCAACCGCAACGCGACGATCCAGAAGCTGATCGTCGGCGCGCGCAGCGACGGAACGATCTGCGCCCTCGGCGGCGAGTTCATCAACGCCGTCGGGTGGAGCGGCTGGTCGGCGATGACCGAAGGGCCGCTGCAGATGCTGTACGCCTGCGACAACGTGCGCACCGTCCGCTACGGCGCGAAGATCAACACGCCGCCGATGAAGGCGTTCCGCGCGCCCGGCTTCGTCGAAGGGACGTTCGGACTCGAATGCCTGATCGACGAGCTCGCGGCGAAGCTCGACGTCGACCCGCTCGAGCTGCGGCGCAAGAACTACGCGGGCTCGAACGACGGCAAGCCGTACTCGTCGAAGAACCTGATGGCGTGCTACGAGCTCGCGCAGGCGCAGTGGGACCGCCGCGACGACGTGCGCGCCCGCTCGACGGAGACGTGGAAGCACGGCGTCGGCATGGCGTCGCAGATCTGGTTCGGCGGCGGCGGCCCGCCGTCGTACGCCTGGATCCGCGTCACGAGCGACGGGCGAGCGCAGGTGGTGACGGCGATGCAGGATATCGGCACGGGCTC
>DASXWV010000080.1:0-20568 GCA_036503495.1 Gaiellaceae bacterium | reverse complement strand
CCCGCTTGGCTCCATTAATGCTCCACGATCGTGTGTTCGGCTCGCCGATGTTTGGCGCTCCAAGGCTTGTCGGTATAACGGTGTTGTTGTATAACACTTAACTAATGGCCTGGGAGGTCGAATACACCGACCAGTTCGGCGAGTGGTGGGACAACCTCGCCGAAGAGGAACAGGAGGCCGTTACCGCTGCCGTGAACGTCCTCCAGCGAGGAGGACCGAGCCTCGGGCGGCCGCTCGTGGACACGATCAAGCAGTCGAAACAAAGAACATGAAGGAACTGATTCCACCGGCAAGTGACATCCGTGTGCTGTTCGCGTTCGACCCGCGCCGCGCCGCGATCCTGTTGATCGGCGGCGACAAGAGCGGGAAGTGGAGCGCGTGGTACGACCGGATCGTCCCGGTAGCCGACGATCTCTTCGACGAGCATCTTCGTGAGCTCGAGAGTGAAGGAGCCCCTAATGCCCAAGACCCGTAAGTTCGCTGAGCTCAGCAGAAAGGTTGTGGCTGACTCTGAGCGCGCGCAGCGTGTCGCCGCGATGGAGGCTGCGATCGAGCACGCGCTTCTCCTTGGCGAGATCAGAGAGCACCGAAATCTCAGCCAGAACGATGTCGCCGATGTCCTCGGTGCCTCACAGGCACGCGTGTCGCAGCTCGAAAACCAGAGCGATCTCTATCTGTCAACGCTCAAGCGGTATATCGAGGCGCTTGGTGGCGAACTCGAAGTTGCCGCTGTATTCGACGGCGAACGCATCGAGATTGGTGTCCCGGCGTAACCGAAGGTAGTTGAAGTGGAGAACATCAACTGGCGCAAGGAGATCGCGCTTGCAGGTGCCGCCGCGATCGTCGCGTAGCCCGCATCTCATTAGAGGTCGCCGCGACTCATGATCGACTGGCGAGACGCGATCAACGGCCGTCGTGTCGTCAGGTTCTCCTACGACGGCTTCGAACGGATCGTGATGCCAACGGCATACGGTCTGAACCAGCACACTGGCAACGAACTCGTTCGCGCGTACCAGATTGCAGGGGGAGACGCGAGTCGGCCGATCCCAGCGTGGAGCTTGTTCAACACTGCGAACGTCGTGAATGCATCACTGACCGGAGAGCATTTCGAGGGTCTCCCGCCCGGGTACCGTCGAAACGACGGAGCTATAGATGTCATCTACGCGCAGCTTTAGGGAGAACGTACGCCGCCCGGTCTCGATCGCATCGACTGCAGAGACGCTGCGCTTGTCAGTCGCCGGCGACGCCTCTCAGGCGACCTTCCACCAGGGCTTCTTCTTCTTGATCCATCCTGCGTCACGCATTCGCTTGTCCGCCCTCTTGCCGAGGTCGGGATCGTCGCGCGTTGCATCTTGGAGTGCCTTCTTAATTCGATCTCGCGAATTGCCGGTCATGTGCTGAACGAGATCGAAGTGAGTGAGAGCCAGCCTGACGGCGTCCTTTCCTTTGCCGAGTAAGAAGATGAAGACCTTGTCGGCGAGGAGACGTTGCGCTGCTGCGGCTGGAGGTCTGGCAGTCGACCAAAGTTGGAGCACGCGCTCCCGCCCGTCGTTGTTTCCGCTTGCTTCGAACAGCTGTTGGAGAACGGCGGCGACGCGGGCGGCGTCTGCTTCCTGTGCGTGACCGAGGCGTATCAGCGCATCACCCGCTGCACCTGAGCGATAAGCGGGGCGAGGCGCTCGAAGAGCGAGGCCTTTTCGCCAGCGTTCCAGCTGTCAGCGACTCCGAAAAATCCCCGTGAGCGGGGATTTTGCAAGCCCTCTGACGGACTCGAACCGTCGACCCCCTCCTTACCATGGAGGTGCTCTACCAACTGAGCTAAGAGGGCAGGGCCGGCATTGTACCCCGGCCCTTTGCCAGGAGATTCCGAGGGCTTTCCCAGGTTCGGCTGCTGTCATCGAAGAACAACGCAACCACAGAAAGGACCCGATGACACGACTGACGAACCTCTGGGCGGGCATCGCGATCGTCGCCCTCTGCGACTCGCGGGAGCGGCGGTCGCGGTCGGCGGCGGATCGAAGGCGAAGGCTCGCACCGCGACGACGACGGGCACGACGGCGGCTCGTCCCGCGCACACGCCGGAGACGCCGCTGACCGGCGATGTCCTCTCACAGGTGAAAGCGGCTGCGGTCGGCAAGGTCGGCGGCACCGTCGACGCGGCGACGACCGAGACGGACAGCAGCAACGCTGCCGCTGCGTATGAGGCGCACGTGACGAAAGCCGACGGGACGCACGTCGCCGTGATCCTCGACAAGAGCTAGAACGTCCTCGCCGTCGAGACCGGACATGGCCCAGGCGGGCCCGGCGGCTTCGGCGGTCACCGCGTGGGCACGGCCCCCGGCGGACCCGCTGTCCCGGCAACGGCGAGACGGAGCTGACCGGCGACCGACAGCAGCAACGCCGCCGCGAAGTACGAGGTAGACGATGGCCGACAGCACGCACGTCGAGGTGATCCTCGACGCGAGCTTCGCCGTGCTCTCCGTCGAGACGGCGCCCGAGCGTCCCGGCGGCCACTAACCGCAACCCGACCCGGGCGGCCGGCCCCGCGCGCGGCCCCCCGCCGCGCGCGCGCGTCGTAGAGTCACTCGATGCGGACGAGCCGCGCGATCACCGTGATCGGCTGCCACGCGGGCGGCGAGGTCGGCAACGTCGTCGTCGGCGGCGTGCTGCCGCCGCCCGGTGAAACGGTCTTCGAAAAGATGCTCGCGCTCGAGGCCGACGACTCGCTCCGCCGCCTGCTGCTCCGCGAGCCGCGCGGCAGCGTCGCGACGCACGCGAACCTGATCGTCCCGAGCGCGCGCGGCGACTGCGCCGCCGGCTTCGTGATCATGGAGCCGACCGAGTACCCAGCGATGTCGGGCTCGAACACGATCTGCGTCGCGACCGTGCTGCTCGAGACGGGGATGGTCGCGATGCACGAGCCCGAGACCGTGCTCAAGCTCGAGGCGCCCGCGGGTGTCGTCGAGGTGCACGCTGCATGCCGCGACGGGAAGTGCGAGTCCGTCGAGCTGACGAACGTGCCCGCCTTCGCGGCGCACCTCGACGCGCCGCTCGAGGCGGAGGGGATCGGGACGATCACCGTCGACGTCGCGTTCGGCGGCATGTGGTACGCGATCGCCGACGCGGCCGAGCTCGGCTTCTCGCTCGAGCCGTCCGAAGCGCGCGAGCTCTGCGACACCGGCGAGGTGATCCGCCTCGCCGCGCGCGAGCAGCTGCCATGCGTCCATCCTGAGAACGAGGCGATCGCCGGCGTCAGCATCGTGCAGATCGCAGAACCGTGGCAGGGCGTCGGCGCGACCTCGAAGAATGCGGTCGTGATCGCGCCGGGCCGGCTCGACCGCTCGGCGACGGGCACCGGTCTCTCCGCTCGCATGGCGACGCTGCACGCACGCGGCCGTATGCACGTCGGCGACACGATGACGCACGCGTCCGTGCTCGGAACGACGTTCGACGGCCGCATCGTCGACGAGACGCACGTCGGCGACACGCCTGCGATCGTTCCGGCGATCCGCGGCAGCGCGTGGATCACCGGCATCACGCAGCTCCTGCTCGACCCGAGCGATCCGTTCCCGGAGGGCTACCTGCTCAGCGACACCTGGCCGGGGCCGGACGTGCAGCAGTGACGCGCCGCCTGACGTGAGCGGTGCAAGCCATGAGGTCATCGTCGTCGGCGGCGGTCCTGCAGGCCTCAGTGCGGCGCTCGTTCTCGGCCGCGCGCGTCGCCGCGTCGTCGTGATCGATGCCGGAGCTCCGCGCAATGCGCCGGCAGCACACATGCACGGTTCCTCTCTCGCGACGGACTGCCGCCCGCCGAGCTCCTGCGGTTGGGACGCGAAGAAGCGGCAGCTACGGCGTCGAATTCCTCGCGGACAGCGTCGCCTCGATCGAGCCGGGCTTCAGCGTCGTGCTCGCCAGAGGAGACACGCTTCGCGCAAGCCGGCTTCTGATCGCGACCGGGGCAATCGAGAGCTGCCCGACACCCTGCTCATCCGACAATGGTCGGACGACCTGACCTTCTTCACCGATGCCCACGCGCTGACCGGCGCCGAGCGCGAACAGCTCGACGTAGTCGACTGGAGGGCGGGCTGCTCGGCGACGGTCGAGTCGTCGAGCGCGCCGCCCCTTCATCCGGCCAACATGCGCCCGCGGTTGACGGGATTGCTCGACCTGTTCGCCTGCGAGGTCGACGACGTCGGGTTCGTCCGCGTCGACGCGGCCGGACGCACCAGCGTCGCCGGTGTGTGGGCCGCAGGCAACGTCGCGAACCCGCGAGCCCAAGTCATCACCGCTGCCGGCGAAGGTTCAGCCGCAGCGATCGCGATCAACGCCGACCTCGTCTCCGAGTAATGATGATGGGGGCGGGAGGATTCGAACCTCCGTAGGCTGAGCCGACGGGTTTACAGCCCGTTCCCTTTGGCCGCTCGGGCACACCCCCAGGGGAGCGGCATTGTAGCTAGCGACAGGCTGCGGGATCCGCGACGTAGCGCGGCTGCGAGACGATCGGCGACCGCCACACGCGTCCGCGAACCTCGACCGGCGATGCAACGAAGCCGCCCGTCCACGGGCCGCGGCCGCAGGCCGCGACGCGCACGACGCGCGTCTCACCCGCGGGAACATCGACGCCGGTGCGGACGAGGTCGACGTGCGCAGCGCCGAGCGACCGCGGCGCGTGCACGCGCAGCTCGATCCAGCCGGCGAACCGCGACGAGCCGCTCCAGACCTCGATGCCGCCCGACTTCAGGACGCGCCCGTCGGAGAGCCGGTTGTTCATCACCGAGGCAAGCCGTGCGACACCACGCGGGCGCCAGACCGTCGCCGCACCGAACGTCCGGACGCGATGCGCGTCACCGAGTGCGGCAGCCGCCGAGGGTGACGTGTCGAGGACGACGTCGCCGCGCAGCGCGCGGCCCTTCAGGAGCACGGTGCCGTCGCGCGCGACCCGCACGATCGGGTCGTCGAGCCAGTCGACCTTGTTCGCGCCCGGCAGCCGCAGGACATGCTCGATCGACGGGTTCCAGATCAGCGTTGCGAGCGCCTGGCCGTTCCATGCGTTGCCGACGACGAGCATCGTCGCCTTCCCGTCCGCGGCATGATCGACCCAGTGCGCGTCGGCAGGAAGGTAGTTCGCGCGGCCGTCGGCCGCGAGCATCCCCGACCACGACAGCCCGAGCCCGAGCAGCAACGCCGCAGCGGCGACGGACGCCGTCAAGGCCACCAAAGGCCCGCGGCGGAACGAGACGCACGCGGCGCCGACCGCTGCGAGCGCCGTCGCGCCGAGCGCGAACACGGCCGCGGCCAGCGACGCGCTGCCGAGCAGTCCCTGCAGCCGCGTGAACGCATAGAGCGTCGGCGCCAGATTGTGCTTCGCATCGATCGCGTATCCGTCCAGCGGGACGACCACCGCGACGACCGCCATCGCGGCGGCGACGCCGATCTCGGCGACCGGCCGCCGCACCGGCCGCGAGCAGCGCAGCGCGAACGCGATCGCCACGAGCGGAACTGCGTAGCCGAGGTACCGCTCCTGAACGCGATGCACGTCGCCCCAGAGCACACACTGCAGGACGAGCACCGCGAAGAACGACAGCGCGAGCACTGCGAACGCACGCTCCGAGCGCGAGCGTGGACGCGCGACCGCCTGCACGATGCCGACGATCGCCGCCGGCGCGACTGCCGCACCTGCGGCGAGCAGCACGACGAACGCGTCGACGCCCGCGAACGCGAGCGCGTGCGGCGCGGCGAGCGGACGGGGGCGCAGGTGGTAGTAGCCGAAACCGCGCACGGCCGCATAGCCGACGCCGCCCAGCGCGCCGACCACGACGACTCCGAGGAAGAGCAGATGCGCGCGCACCTGGCGCACGACAACGATCGCGAGCGCGACGCACAACGGCAGAGCCGCCATCTGCAGCCGCGCGAACGTCGCGAGCCCGCAGACGAACAGCAACACCGCATCTGCTCGCAGTGACGGCGCCTCGATCGCGCGCAGTGCGGACAGGACGACGACGAGCGCGAGCGTGAACGCGAACGGCTCCGCCATCAGCATCCCGGTGAAGAGCGCGGGCGGGCCGCAGACGGCGAGCACGGCGACGCCCAGCGACAACGCGTAGCCGACACCGAGCCGCCGGGCGATCAGGTACGCGGGCACCGCCGCGAGCGCCATGACGAGCGCGTTCTCGAGCTGGATCAGCCGAAATGCCGTGCCGACATCGCCGACGAGCCAGACCGGCGCGGTCAGCAGCGGCTGCAGGACGGGGAGGAAGTGCGGGTCGACGCCGCGCACCGTCAGGTGCCCCGTCGTCGCCAGCCCGCGGCCGAGCTGCGAGTACAGGTACTCGTCCGGGAAGACCGACGGCGTCACGACCTGCCGCGTCAGCAGGTCGAGCGCGACCGTCCCGGCGAGGATGATCGCGCCGAGCACGACTCTCGGCGACAGAACACGGGCGCGGACGCGCGGCAGGGATGCGGGGACGGCGGACACTCGATCGAGGGATCGGCAACTACCCTCACCGACATGAGTGCTTTCGACGTCGCGATCGTCGGCGCCGGCCCCGCGGGCTCGACCGCCGCCTATCGCCTGGCGACCGCGGGCGCGAAGGTGCGATTGATCGACCGGGCCACGTTTCCGCGGGACAAGCCGTGCGGCGGGGGCGTCACGCTCCGCGCCGCCCGTCTCCTCCCGTACGCGATCGAAGCGGTGACCGAGGACGTCGTCCGCCGCGTCGAGATCGGCCTCGACTACGGCCCGCGCTTCGAGCGCGAGGCGGCGGCGCCGCTCGTCTACATGACGCAGCGCAAGCGCCTCGACGCCTTCCTCCTCGAGCAGGCCCGCGACGCCGGCGCGCACATAGAAGAAGGAAAGACCGTGGACGCGCGCGAGCTCGACGCGAGGTACGTCATCGCGGCCGACGGGTGCAACGGCGCCACCGCGAAGCAGCTCGGCCTCGGCGGCGGGATCGTGCACGGGGTCGCGCTCGAGGCGAACTTCCCGCACGAGGCCCGCTTCGCCGGCGCGATGACGCTGCAGATGGCGGTCATGCCCGGCGGCTACGGCTGGATCTTTCCGAAGGGCGACCACGTCAACGTCGGCGTCGGCGGCAACGAGAGCGAGGGGCCGACGCTCCGCGCGCACCTGCGCCGGATGTGCGAGGAGCACGGCATCGATCCCGACGCCGCGGCCGAGACACGCGGCTACCGGCTGCCGATGCGGACGAGCAGCACCGTCCTGGTCAGGCAAAGAGCCGCCGTGATCGGCGACGCCGCCGGGCTCGTCGACCCGTTCTCGGGCGACGGCATGTACGAGGCGTTCCTCAGCGCCCAGCTCGTCACGGACGCGATCCTCGCCGGCGACCTCGACGCCTACGCAACCGCGGTCGAGCGCCGGATCGCGCCGCTGACGAAGGCCGGCTGGGGCGCCAAGGCCGCCTTCGACCGCTTCCCGCGCACGACGTTCGCGCTCGCGCGGCTGCCGATCACGTTCCGCGCGGTCGAGAAGCTGCTCCGCGGCGAGCTCACGCACCCCGGCGCCGCGCGCGGCCTCGAGAAGGGCGCCGTCAAGTTGATCTACACGGTCGCTAAAGCCGCGACGCCCTAGAGCCGATCCCTCGATCGAGATGGACCTGAACGGCCTCCTTCGCCGCGCCGTCGAGCTGGGCGCGAGCGACATCCACCTGAAGGTCGGCAAGCCGCCGGTGCTGCGCCGCGACGGCTCGCTCGGCGAGCTGGAGGACGCCGGCCCGCTCGACGACAACGACCTGCTCTCCGTCCTCAACAAGGTCGCCGCGCACGCGCCGGACAAGCTCTCGCACTTCCACTCCTCCGGCGACCTCGACATCGCCTACCAGGACGAGGATCTGCCGCGCTTCCGCGTCAACGCGTACCGCCAGCGCGGCGCCATCTCCTTCGCCTTCCGCGTCATCCCGAAGAACGTGCCGAGCTTCGAGCAGCTCAACCTCCCGCCCGGCGTCAAGAAGCTGGCCGAGGAGCACCGCGGCCTGATCCTCGTCACCGGCGCCACCGGCTCCGGAAAGACGACGACCCTCGCGGCGATGATCGACTACATGAACCGCAACCGGCAGCAGCACATCATCACGATCGAGGACCCGATCGAGATCCTGCACCCGGACCACGGCTGCATCGTCAACCAGCGCGAGGTCGGCCTCGACACCGAGTCGTTCGGCCAGGCGCTGCGCCGGGCGCTGCGCCAGGACCCGGACACGATCCTGATCGGCGAGCTCCGCGACGCCGAGACGGCGCAAACGGCCCTCCAGGCCGCGGAATCCGGCCACCTCGTCATGTCGACGCTGCACACGATCGACGCCGCCGAGACGATCGGCCGCATGATCGAGTTCTTCCCACCGGAGAAGCAGGAGGTCATCCGCTCGATCCTCGCGGGCGTCCTGCGCGGCGTCGTCAGCCAGCGGCTGCTCCCGAAGGTGGACGGCGGCCGCGTCGCCGCGGTCGAGGTGATGGTCATGAACGCGCGCATCGCCGACCTGATCCGCGAGGGCCGCGCCGACGAGATCACCGACGCCGTCGCCGAGGGCGAGTTCTTCCAGATGCAGACCTTCACGCAGGCGCTGATCGCGCACGTGCTCGCCGGCCGCGTCGACCGTGAGGTGGCGGCGAACGCAGCGACGAACAAGCACGACTTCCTCGTCGCGCTCGAGCAGGCGATCAAGCGGAAGAAGGCCGAGGAGACGAAGGCCGCCGAGGCGCAGCAGCCCGAGCAGCCCCAGCCCGCCCCGCCCGTGCTCACGACCGTGCCCGCACCGGTCGAGGAGGCTGCACCGTCGGGCCTCCGCATCGTCCCGGCCGGCTAGCGGCGATGCGCCGCGTCGCGCTCCTCGCGCTGCTCGCGCTCGCGCTCGTCGGCGGCACCGCCCGGGCCGACGTCTTCCAGGTCGTGCCGACGACGAGCACGCCGCTCGTCCCGCCGCCGCCCGCCGCCCCCGAGCAGCTCGACCAGGCGGAGCTCCTTTCCCTGTGGCAGGGGGCCGGCTCGCAGTACGGCGTGCCGTGGCAGGTGCTCGCCTCGATCAACAAGGTCGAGTCGAACTTCGGCCGCAACATGGGGCCGAGCTCCGCCGGCGCGGTCGGCTGGATGCAGTTCATGCCCGCGACGTGGATGGAGTACGGCGTCGACGCGAACGGCGACGGCGTCGCCGACCCGTGGAACGCGGCCGACGCAATCTACTCGGCGGCGCGCTACCTCGCGGCGTCGGGCGCGTCGTCCGACCTGTACGGCGCCGTGTATGCGTACAACCACGCCGACTGGTACGTGAAGGAAGTCCTCGGGATCGCGCAGCTCTACGGCCAGAGCTCGACGGTCGCGTTCTCACTCGACAAGCTGCAGCAGGAGCTCGAGGCCGCGCGCCGCACGGTCGCGGCCGCCGGCGACCGCGTGCTCGCCGACGCAGAGGCGGCGAAGCGCTGGCAGCGGTCGGCCGCCGGGGCCGCGCTCATCTCCGACCGGCTCGACTTGCAGAAGCGGGCGACGCTCGCGCTGCTGCGCCGCGACGCCGACGTGCGCGTCCTCGCGAAGGCGCGGCGCGCGCTCGCGAAGGCACAGCGGGCGGCGAGGACCGTCTCGTTCAACCGGACCGCGGGCAGCCTGATGTCGGCGCCGGCGTACTCGTCCGGCTACGTCTTCCCGGTCGGCGGCGGCCCCGGCGTCGTCTCGGCGTCGCACACACACCACGACTATCCCGCCGTCGACATCGCGGCGCCGCTCGGCGAGCCCGTCTACGCGCTCGCCGACGCCGTCGTCGTCCGCTCGTGGAGCACTCCCGATCCGCGCTGCGGGATCGGCCTGACGCTGCAGGCCTTCGACGGCCAGACGTGGACGTACTGCCATCTCTCGGTGCTCGATCCGTCGGTCGAGCCCGGGGTCGCGCTCCACGCCGGGCAGCAGGTCGGGCTCGTCGGCGCGACCGGCGACGCGACCGGCCCGCACCTCCACCTCCAGCTCCAGCCGGCGACCGTCTGGCCGCAGCAGGAGTCCTGGTTCGAGGGATTCGCCGGCACCGCGTTCTCCTGGCAGGACGGGCCCCCGCAGAGCGCTCCCGTCCGCGACCTGGCGCTGGCGAAGGCGCCCCGCGCGGCCCCCGTTTTCCAGGTCGTGCCGACTCCCTCGAACGGGGTCGTCCTCTTCACGCGCGGAAACCCTTAAATCTCGGCGCCGATCTGCCGACAAGGAAGAGGAATGGCGGAGCGGCTCCCCATCTTCCTACCGCGCGTGGCGGTACTCGTCCTCCTTGCGCTCGGACTGAGCGCCGGGCTGACGTTCGCCGCGGGCCAGCAGATCACCTCGAGCGCCCCGGCGGCGGCTCCGACGGCGCCGCGGAAGGCCGAGACGATCATCGTCCCGGATCTCCGCCACCAGGCCTTCGTCTTCGTCAAGCAGCAGCTGGCCGACGCCGGCTTCGCGTGGCACGTCACCGGCTCCGTCCACGGCTTCGCGCCGAACATGGTCGTCGCGCAGTCGCCGGCCCCCGGGACGAAGCTGATCGACACCGGCTCGCCGCCGATCACGCTGACCCTGGCGCGCAACGGCGCCTACCCGCAGCAGGGTGAGGCCGCCGACGCGTCGCCGTACGCCGCGACGCCGCTCCGGCTCGCCGACGTCGCCGTCGCACCAGCGCCGGCCGTCAAGAAGGCCGCACCGAAGCAGGCGCCCGTCGCCGCCAAGCCGAAGCCGCAGGCCAAGACCTCGACCACCGCCGCCACCGCCGCGACTCCCGCGAACCGCCCGCCGGACTTCGTCGTCCCGGGCGCCCGCAAGGAGCCGCTCGACGAGATCGCGCTCCCGGTTCGCGCCGCCCAGCTCGGCACGTGGCTCGCCGCGCACCGCACGCCGACGAACACGAGCGTCAAGTACTGGCTCTACCAGAACGCCTGGATCGTCGCGGGTGCCCGGATGGGGTGGTGGCACGGAGCGGAGGCGCTCCGGACGCTGATTGCCGTCGACACCCGCGCGGAATCCGTGTGGGGCATCGGCGCGAGGAGCGAGAACGTCGCCCGCCGTGCGCTCGCGGAGGTCGAAGCGAGGAAGCAGTGATCGGCGACGAGCGCGGCTACACGCTGGTCGAGATGCTCGTCGTCATGGCGATCCTCGGGGTCGTCATGGCCGGGCTGACGACGATCTTCGTCAGCGGCTCGCACGCCGAGGTGGACATCAACCGCCGCTTCCAGGCGCAGCAGCAGGCGCGCCTCGCCCTCGACAAGATCCGCGTCGACCTCCACTGCGCCTCGGCGGCGGAGGTCGACTCGACGTACGGCTATCTGAAGATCGCCGAGGACAACTGCAGCTCGAGCCACGTCACGTGGTGCGCGATGACGAGCCCGACGATGACCGGCCGCTACGGCCTGTACCGCACGACGAACGTCACGTCGACCCGCTGCACCTCGAGCGACACCAGCAAGGTGATGATCGCCGACTACCTGACGCGGAACACCGGGCTCTGGTCGTTCAACGCGCCCGACGGGATGCTCGAGGTGATCTCCGTCGACTTTCCGATCAGCGCGAGCCCGACGGCGGGCCGCGACGTCTACGAGCTGAAGGACATCCTCGTCGCGCGCAACTCGGCCCGCTGCTCGGGAACGTGCGCGCAGAGCGCCTACGCGGTGTCGCCGTGATCAACCGCCTGCGGCAGGAGGAACGCGGTGTCGCGCTGCTGCTGGCGCTCGGGTTCAGCGTGGCGCTGTCGTTGCTCGTCTTCGGGATGACCGAGTACGTGACCTCGAACCAGCGCAGCGCCAGGAACAGCAACAACGACACGCTTGCCCGTTCGTACGCCGAGGCAGCGCTGAACACCGCGTACTCGCGTATCAACTACGCGAACACCCAGACAGCGATCTCTTCCGGACTGAGCCCGTCCAAGCCGTCGCTGCTGGGCTGCGCCACGGGGACCAACGGCGCGTCCGATTGCTCCTCCGCCTCGCCGATGTGTGTGTCGTTCACGGCAAGCTGCCCGTCGTCCGGCACCTATTCGCCGACCGCCGGGACCGCGAGCGTCTACGGCTTCTACACGGGAACGTCGCCGACCGCCGGCGCGAAGTTCGCCGGCATCGACCAGGTCGCCTCCGAGTGGATCATCACCGCCACCGGCTACTCGCGGAACTCGTCGGGCGGGCTCGACGCGAAGACGATGCGTGCGACCGTCGTGATCAGCGCCGCGAGCTCGGGCGCGGTCGCCTCCGTCTGGAACCACATCTTCATGACGGCGCCGCTCGTTTCGGGACAGTGCCAGGCGAACTTCGCCGGCAACAACATGGTGATCGACGTGCCGCTCTACGTGATCGGCAACCTCTGCCTCAGCGGCCAGGGCGTCGTCGTCAAGGAGAAGACGGGCGGACAGGCGATCGATCTCCAGGTCGGCGGCAAGATCTCGCTGAGCGGCTCCGGCTCCTCGGTCGGCGACTACTCGACGAACCCGGCCACCGCGATCACGAGCGGCGTCGCCGTCGGCGGTTGCACGAACGGCGACGTGACGACCGCGGCGAGCACGTGCAACGCGACGAGCTACCGCTACAAGGTCGGATCGACGGGAACGTTCGTGGCGCAGTCCGATCCCGAAGAGACCGACGCCGACATCGCCAGCGACTACGCGACCTTCGATCCGGGGCCGAAGCACGCGTGTGCGTCCGGCGGCCTCGCGACGAGCGCGTTCGACAGCTCCCTGAACGGCGCCAGCGAGCCCGACGTCTCGGGCAGCACGACGAACGGTGCGTCGTTCGAGCTCGCGCCGTTGGGATCCGACTACACGTGCGTCTCGCAGAGCGCCGGCGGGGCGAGTGTCGGGCAGCTCAGCTGGAACCACACCACGCACACGCTGACCGTCAACGGCAGCATCTTTTTCGACAGCAACCTGACGATCTCGACCAACCTCGTCTACACGGGGACGGCGGTGATCGAGGTCGCCGGCACGATCACGTTCAACGGCAACGGGACGACCGTCTGCGCCGTGAACACGAGCTGTCTCTTCACAAACTGGCAAGGGAGCAGCGGTCACAACGACATGCTGACGCTCGCCACCGTGAAGAAGAACGCAACGCCGGCGATCATGTTCACGAACAACGCGCAGACGTTCCAGGGATCGCTCTGGACGCAGCCGTCGTCGAACATGACGTTCGTCAAGAACGGCGTCGACGTCCAGGGGCCGATGGCGATCGGCAGCTTCGACGCGACGTTCAACAACGCGACGATCGAGCCGCTGCCGGTGATCAAGAACATGCCGGTGGGGGCACCGGTGCCGCCGAACGTCAGCGCTTCGATCTCGCCGCTGCACATCTACGGGTAGGCCTCACCAAAACGGGGGATTTCCAGGGAAAACAGCACGACTACGGTGAGCTCGGCGGGCCTTGCGGCGGCCCTGCCGGCAAAACCGGGGGTTCGAGAGGGTGCCGCACATGTCCGCAAAGAAGGTCATTCAGAGGTTCCGCCGCGACGAGTCCGGCTTCGCGCTGGTCCTCGCCCTCGCCTGCATCGTCGCGCTGGGGACGGCCGTCTCGGCGATGTCGTACTACACGACGTCGAACTACCACAGCTCCGTCCGCTCGAGCGCCGACCAGACCGCGCTCGCGCTCGCCGAGGCCGGCCTCAACGTCGCGTTCTCGACGCTGCAGAAGGCGCCGTCGCCGACGCTCGCGTCGGCGATCTCGACGACGCCGGTGCCCGACATCCCGATGACGGGCGGCGCCGCCTCCTACTACGGCTCGCTCTCCGGGTCGACGTGGACCCTGACCGGCGTCGGCAAGGCGACCGACCCGACCCGGCCGGGTCAGGTGATCGTCCGCACGGTCACGGGCAAGGCGGCGCTCGGAACCGGCACGATCGGCGCGACGAGCAACGGCGCGTGGCGCTACATCTACTCGGACGATCCGAACAGCTGCGCGACGCTCAGCAACAACACGATCATCAACGTGCCGGTGTACGTGCAGGGGAGCCTGTGCCTGAACAACTCGGCGCAGATCATCTCCTCCGCCGTTCAGGTGGGCGGTCGCGTCACGCTGAGCAACACGCAGACGTCGATCGGCACGTCCGCGAGCCCGATGCAGGAGGTCCACATCGCCAAGGGCTGCAGCCTGGACGGCGTCACGTACCACACCCCGTGCACGAGCGGCGACCGCGTCTACAGCGCGCAGACACCCGACACCACCCTGGTGCCGCTGAGCAAGCCGGCGATCGATCTCGCAGGCTGGTACAAGAACGCGCAGCCGGGCCCCCTCCACCCCTGCTCCTCGGGCAGCTTCCCCGGCGGCTTCGATACGAACACGACGCTCGACCGGAGCCGCTCGACGGTCGACCTGACGCCGAAGACGGCGTACGACTGCAAAGTCGTCGACGGGACGGGCGCAGTCGTCGGCCAGATCACCTGGACGCCGGGGGCGCCGGGCTTGCTCGTCATCCAGGGGACGATCTTCTTCGACGGCAACATCCAGCTTGCCCAGCTCGTCAACGTCCAGTATTCCGGCCGCGCGACGATCTACAGCTCGGGGACGATCACGCTCTCGAACCAGGTGAATCTCTGCCCGGTCGGCGGCTGCGGCCCGAACTGGGACCCGAACGTCAACCTCCTGACCTTCGTCTCGGGCACCTCGACCGACCAGTACGGCTTCACGATCGGCAACAACTCGACCTTCGAGGGCGCCGTCTACTGCGTCGACGACTACCAGGCCGGGAACAGCTCCGCGGTCTGGGGGCCGGTGATCGCCCGCCAGATCAACATCTCGAACTCAACCTTCAACAGCTTCCCGCCGATCATGAACCTGATGTCGGGGATGCCGTCGAGCTACACCACCGTGACGACGATCAGCGTCGTCCCGGGCAGCTGGGGCACGTAGGGCCGTGGCCCTCGCGGCGCTCGCCTTCGCGCCCGGCCTCGCGCTGGGCTCGTTCCTGAACGTCGTGGCGGCGCGGGTGCCGCTGCGGCGCTCGATCGTCCGGCCGCCGTCGGCCTGCATGAGCTGCGGGCACGAGCTCGCGTGGTACGACAACGTGCCCCTCGTCTCCTGGCTCGTCCTCCGCGGCCGCTGCCGCTCGTGCGACGCCGCGATCCCGGCCCGCTATCCGGCGGTCGAGCTCGTCAGCGGACTGCTCGTCGCCGCCTGCGTCTGGCGGTTCGGGCTCCATCCCGAGGCGCTCGTCGCCTCCTTCTTCTGCCTGGCGCTCGTCGCCGTCTCGGCGACCGACCTCGAGCACCGGCTGATCCCGAACCGGATCGTCCTGCCCGCGGCCGCCGTCGTCCTCGTCGCGCAGACGCTCGTCCACCCGAGCCCGGAATGGGCGATCGCGGCCGTCGCGGCCTGCGGCTTCCTCCTCGCGGCGGCGCTCGCATATCCGGCCGGGATGGGGATGGGCGACGTCAAGCTGGCGCTGCTCCTCGGCGCGATGCTCGGCCGCACCGTGCCGGTCGCGCTCTTCGTCGGCATGGCCGCCGCGCTCGTCCCGGGGGTCGTCCTCCTCGCCCGCCACGGGCGGCAGGCGCGGAAGATGGGGATCCCGCTCGGGCCGTTCCTCGCGCTCGGCGCCGTCGTGGCCCTCTTCTGGGGCCACCCGCTGCTCCACCTCTGGCTCCACCGCTCGTAGCAGGCCGCTCAAAACGGGGCTAACGCCCGTGCCCGTGAATGCCGATACCTCATTCGAGGGATCGGAATGAGCGACCAAGACTTCGAGCTGCCGCAGCTCCGCACCACCGGCGACGCGCCGCCGGCGACGCCTGCTGCCCCGGACGCCCTCGGCGGCGCCCAGTACGGCGTCAGCGAGCTCGCCGAGCTCGTCGTCGACCTGCTCGCGGCGACCCAGCTCGTCCCCGACGACAAGCTCGCACTCGTCCGCGGCCGCGCGCAGCAGACCGGCTCGCTGCCCCGCGCCCTCGTCGAAGAGGGCGTCGCCTCGAGCGACGGCATCGCGCGCATGGTCGCCGCGCGCCATCAGCTGCCGCTCGTCGATCTCGCATTCTCCGGCGTCGACGAGACCGCCGCGAAGCTGATCCCGCTGCACGTCCTCGAGCGCGTGATCGCGATCCCGTACGCGCTGCGCGACAACGTCCTGCATATCGCCGTCGCCGACCCGGCGAACGTGCACGCGATCGACGAGCTTCGGCTGGCGACGCGCCACCAGGTCGATCTCGGAGTCGCCTCGCGCGAAGACATCATCAACGCCGTCCGCCGCCTCGTCCGCGCGTCGGAAGCGTTCGGTGCGCGCGCCGCGCTCGAGGAGGAGGAGGCGCAGTTCGAGGCGGTCGAGGACGAGACCGACCTCGAAGAGGACGACGGCGTCTCCGATGCGCCGCTCGTCCGGCTCGTCAACTCGATTCTCTTCCAGGCCGCGGAGGACGGCGCCTCCGACGTGCACTTCGAGCCGCAGGAGGACGCGCTCGTCGTCCGGTTCCGCATCGACGGCGTGCTGCAGGAGATGCAGCGCATCCCGAAGCGGATGAGCGCCGGCGTGACGACGCGACTGAAGGTGCTCGCGAAGCTCGACATCGCCGAGCGGCGGAAGCCGCAGGACGGCCGGATCTCGCTCAACGCGGCCGCGGCCGGGCGCATGCTCGACGTCCGCGTCGCGACGCTGCCGACCGTCGAGGGCGAGTCGATCGTCATGCGCCTCCTCGACAAGTCGAAGAAGCCGCCGACGCTCCTCGAGCTCGGCCTGTCCGAGGAGATGCGCGAACGGCTCGCATCGATCGTCGCCAAGCCGACCGGCGCCCTGCTCGTCACCGGTCCGACCGGCTCCGGTAAGTCGACGACGCTCTTCGCGTGCCTGAACGTGATCAACCGCCCGGAGATCAACATCATCACCGTCGAGGACCCGGTCGAGTACCGGCTCTCGGGCGTCAACCAGGTGCAGATCAACAATCGCGCCGGCCTCACGTTCGCGGCGGCCTTGCGCTCGATCCTCCGCTCCGACCCCGACGTGGTGATGGTGGGCGAGATCCGCGACGGCGAGACGGCGAAGATCTCGATCGAGGCTGCGCTCACCGGTCACCTCGTTCTCTCGACGCTGCACACGAACGACGCGCCGAGCGCGCTGACCCGCCTCAACGAGATGGGCGTCGAGCCGTTCCTCACCGGCGCCGCCGTCAGCGGCGTGCTCGCCCAGAGACTCGCGCGCAAGCTCTGCTCCCACTGCTGCGAGATGTACACGCCGTCGGTCGAGGAGCTCCTCGCGGCGCGCGTGTCGCCGGACGTCGCCGCGGCGTCGGACGGGATGGCCTTCTACCGCAAGCGCGGCTGCCCCCGCTGCAACCAGACGGGCTATCGCGGCCGGGTCGGCATCTACCAGCTGCTCGAGATGACGGAGGAGCTCGCATCGCTCGCATCGCAGAAGGCGTCGCGCGAGGAGATCGAGCGGGCCGCGCTCGGCACCGGCATGCGGACGCTGTGGGACGACGGGCTGGCGAAGGTCGCGGCCGGCCTGACGAGCGTCGAAGAGCTCGCCCGCGTCACCGTCTGAGCCACTAGCGTCCGGCGCGTGAAGGTCAGCGCCGAGGCCGCCCGCCGCTTCCTCGTCGCGCGCCAGTTCCTCGCGCCGGCGCGGTCGTTGCGCGGCGGCACGAAGGCCGTCCTCGAGGTGTTGCGCCGGCTCGGCTCGCTCCAGTTCGACCCGCTCGCGGTCGCCGGCCGCAACCACGATCTCGTTCTCCACGCGCGCGTCGCCGATTACGAGCCCGGTTGGTCGCAGACGCTCTACGAGCGGCGCGCGATCTTCGAGGCGTTCAACAAGGGCCTCTCGCTCGTCCTGGTCGACGAGTTCCCGTGGTTCCGCGGCAACCTCCTGCGCCACGCGCCGCGGCTCCTCGCGGAGAACGCCGAGGTCGCCGAGCGCGTGCTCGAGCGTGTCCGCGCGGACGGCCCGCTGTCGGCGGGCGACTTCGAGCGCGTCCAGGGGGCGACCACGGACTGGTTCGGGATGCCGACGAACACCGTCCGGGCCGTGCTCGAGGCGTACGCCGTCACCGGCGAGCTCGGCCTCGCGCGGCGGGACGGCAACCGCCGCTATTACGACGTGCTCGAGCGGTTGCTTCCGGCCGACGTCCTCGAGCAGCACGTCCCGCTCGAAGACCAGCTCCGGTACAAGCTCCTGTCGCGCTACCGCGCGCACGGGCTGCTCGGGCTGGGCAGCAGCAACGACATCCTGAGCGGCCTCGGCCCCGCGAAGCCGGACCCGCGCTGGCCGGGCTACCGCGGCCGCAACGCGCTGCGCCAGGACCTGATCGAGCGCGGCGAGCTCGTGCCGGTCGACGTCGAGGGCGTGCGCGGCAAGCGTCTCGTCCTGCGCGACGAGCAGGCGCTGCTGGAGACGCCGCCCGAGCCGCCTCCCTCGGTCGCGTTCCTGCCGCCGTTCGACGCGCTCGTCTGGGACAGGCCGCTCCTGCAGAGCCTGTTCGGGTTCGAGTACGTGTGGGAGCTCTTCCTGCCGCCGGCCAAGCGCCGGTGGGGCTGGTACGTCCTGCCGATCCTCTTCCGCGACCGCTTCGTCGGCCGCATCGAGCCGCGCATCGACCGCGCCGGCGCGCGGGTCGAGATCCTCGACCTCTGGTGGGAGGACGGCTTCGCGCCGCGCCGCGCCGACGGCTTCGTCGACGCGATGCGCGACGCGCTCGCCGCGTATCTGCGTTTCGCGGGGGCGACCCGGCTGCAGTGGGCGCCGCACCTGCGGGCGGAGAAGCGGCTCTATTCTTCGGTCGCGTGATGCGAAGCGAGCCGGGGATCGTCACGCGACCGTAAGAGTCGCCGTGTCGCCGATTCTCTTCTAGGCAGCCGGGGCGCACGCGAGGAACTCGTGCGGGCGCGTCGCGCTCGGCCGGCGCGGCACGTGCTTGTGGCCGAAGATCTGCCACGGCTTGCCCTCGAACCACACGAGGTCGCCGACGCGCGGCTCGGTGTTCAGCTCCTGCTCGGCGAGATCCCAGCGACCGTCGGGGAACTCGAGCTTGAAGGAGTAGCGGGCGGGACGGGCGGAGGCCGCCGCCTCGCGGAGCAGCTCGGCGTAGCGGGCGAAGCCGGCGATCGCGTCGTTGCGACGGGGCCGCTCCTCCTCCTCCGGGAGCGCAGGCAGCGCGTCACGGCTCCGCTCGACCAGGCGGTCGAGCGCCTCTGCATTGCCGAGAACGGTGTTCTCGCCCTCCACGGGAAAGGCATCGGCGGCCCGTTGCCCCGGGGCAGACCCTCGTTCGAGCGATCTGCCCGAAAAGTTAGTCAGCGGCCTGCTAGCGGTCGTAGACGTCGCAGCCCAGGTACATCAGCGACTCGACCGCCTCGGTGACGAAGGTCGTCGCCTGGACGGCGTCGGCGAACGTGTACGGGCCCGGCTTGACCGACTCGTGGCTCTTCGCCGGGAAGACCTCCGCCTCGACGACGCAGGAGCCGCCGTAGTCAATCGCCCGGAGCACCGCGACCGACCGTCCGTCCCGCTTCGCGTGACGGACGAACAGCTCCGTCGCCTGGGCCGAGCTCACGGCGTCGCCACAGGCGCCGGCGCCGGAGCCGGTGCTGGAGCCGTCGCCGTCGCCGTGGTCGTCGCGAGCGGCGGGGCCGTGACCGCGCCGACCGCGATCTGCGCGACGCCGTCACGATCCTGGAAGCCGTCGACCCGCTCGATCAGCACGCCCGGCCGCCGGTAGATCAGCAGGCCCGGGACCGGCAGCAGCCCGCCCCCCGGCAGGGCCGCCGTCAGCGGGCCGGCGACGGCGTCGTCGAGGACGCTGACGCCGAGGAAGCCGACGCCTGCGTCGCCCGCACCCGCGCGCGCTTCCGCGAACGAGACCGCGTCGGTCTTGTCCTGGGGATCGAAGATCGAGACGACGACGATGCGGTGCTGTCGCAGCGCCGCGTTGAGGGTGACGGGGAGGCCGTTCGGCGCCGTCGTGGCGGCCGGCCGGCGCGGCTTCACGTCGCGCGGCTGCTTGACCGTGACGACGGGCGGCTTCGTGGCGGAGGTCTTCGGCGCCGTCTTCGGCGTCGTCTTGGGCGCCGCCGCCACCGCGGTGGTCGTCGTGTGGTGCGCGCGGGCGCGCACCTGGTCGGCCGTCAGCGCGGGGCCGCTCGCGGCCGGGCTGCTCTTCCCGAGCATCGACATCGAGGCGATTCCGGCGACGCCGGCGATCACGATGACCAGCAGGAGGATCTGGATGGGGCGGCTGACCTTCAGGTCCACACATCTCCTATCGGCAGGAAAAACCCGGGCCTTTACGAAAAGAGGGCGCCGTCGCCGGCGCCCTCTCGGTCAAGCGGTGATTCGGGGAGCTACGACGCGGAGCAGCTGTCCGAGCCGAGCGTCAGCGTCTTGCCGGTGGTGATCGGACCGTCCGGGCCGTGCTTGACCGCGTACCACGAGCCCTGCTGCGTCGTGATGCAGTAGTCGGTCGACACGGTCTTGGGGGCGGCGAAGGTGAAGCCCGCCGGGTTCCACGAGAACTTCGTCACGTCGATCGACGAGTCATACCTGGCCTTCAGCAGGCTCACGAAGTCGTTGCCGGTGCCGGTGTTCTGATCGTCGTAGCCGGAGTCGGTCCCGGTCGCGGCGATCGCGCTGTTGTAGTCCGGATCCTGCGTCGTGTTCGCACCGCT
>DASXWV010000079.1:0-14649 GCA_036503495.1 Gaiellaceae bacterium | reverse complement strand
GATCGAGCAGGGCGTCGCTGCCGTCCGCATCAACCCCGGCAACATCGGCGGGCCCGACAAGGTCGCCGAGGTCGTTCGCGCCGCGAAGGCGAAGGGGATCCCGATGCGGATCGGCGCGAACTCCGGCTCGTTGCCGAAGCACCTCGAGGAAATCGCGCATCGCGACCAGGCGGAGGCGCTCGTCGAGGCCGCGCTCGAGGAAGTCCGGCTGCTCGAGTCGCTCGACTACTACGACTTCAAGATCTCGGTGAAGTCGAGCCACGTGCCGACGATGATCCGCGCCTACCGGATGCTCGCCGAGCGGGTCCCGTACCCGCTGCACCTCGGCGTCACCGAGGCGGGGACGGTCTTCAGCGGCTCGATCAAGAGCGCGGTCGGCATCGGCACGCTGCTCGCGCAGGGGATCGGCGACACGATCCGCGTCTCGCTCTCCGCCGATCCCGTCGAGGAGCCGAAGACGGCGTACGAGATCCTGAAGGCACTCGGTCTGCGCGAGCGCGGGCCGGTGATGATCGCGTGCCCGTCCTGCGGCCGCGACAACGTCGGGGTGCACACCCTCGCCGAGGAGGTCGAGCAGCGGCTCGCCGACTATCCGCAGCACTTCGAGGTCGCCGTCCTCGGCTGCGCCGTCAACGGGCCGGGCGAGAGCGGCGACGCCGACTTCGGGATCGCGGGCGGCCGCGACGTCGGCTTCATCTACGCGCACGGGCGGGTGCTGAAGAAGGTCAGCTCCGACATCCTGATCGAGGAGCTCTTCTTCGAGATCGACAAGTGGATCGCCGAGGGGATGCACCGGCCGAAGCGGCTGAAGATGGCGAAGCCGGCGGCCCTCGCGATGGCCGAGATGTCGGCCATCCCCCTCGAGTAGCCTTCCGCGCCCACCGGCCGCGAGCCGCTCCCGGCCGGCGGAGCCGGCCTCAGCGCCGCGCGGGAGGCCGCGGCATTGCTCATTGAGGCAACGCTACGCTGCGACCCTTGATTGCCCGGGCCTCACAGCTCTTCCTGCCGACCCTGCGCGACGACCCCGCCGACGCGGAGGCCGTCAGCCACAAGCTGCTCGTGCGCGGCGGCTTCATCCGCCAGCTCAGCGCCGGCGTGTGGACGTTCATGCCGCTCGGCTGGCGCGTGCACCGGAAGGTCGAGCAGATCATCCGCGAGGAGATGAACGCGATCGGCGGCCAGGAGATGCTGATGCCGGTCCTGACGCCTGCGGAGCTCTGGGAGACGACCGGCCGCCTGAAGATCCCGGAGATCTTCCACCTCGACGACCGCACCGGCCGTCACTTCATCCTGCCGGTGACGCACGAGGAGACGGTGACGTTCCACGCACGCGAGATCAGCTCGTACAAGCAGCTGCCGCAGCTCTGGTACCACTTCTCCGTCAAGAACCGCGACGAGCCGCGGCCGAAGGGCGGCCTGCTGCGCGTCCGCGAGTTCATCATGAAGGATGCGTACTCGTTCGACCGCGATGAGGACGGCGTCAAGCGCAGCTTCGAGGCGAACCGCGAGGCGTACAAGAAGATCTTCGCGCGCGTCGGTCTCGAGACGTACGACGTGCAGGCCGAGAGCGGGATCATGGGCGGCAAGTACAGCGAGGACTTTCTCGCGCCGTGCCCGTCCGGCGAGAACCTTCTCGTCACGTGCGCGAACTGCGACTACGCGGCGGACGGCGACATCGCCGAGGCCGTGCCGCGCGCGCCGGAGCTGCCGCCGCCGCTCGATGCGCCGGAGGAGGTCGAGACGCCCGACGTCACCACGTGCGAGGCGCTCGGCGACTTCCTCCACATCGACGTCGCAGCTACGTCGAAGGCGATGCCGGTCACGAAGTCCGACGGGACGGTCGTGCTCGCCCTCGTGCGCGGCGACGACCGGCTCAGCGAGATGAAGCTGTACGACGCGCTCCCCGGCGACTCGCGGCCGGCGACCGACGAAGAGATCCGCGCCGCGTTCGGCGCGCCCGGCGGCTCGCTCGGCCCGGTCGGCTTCAACGGCGAGGTGCTCGCCGACCTGACGCTGCGCGACGGCCAGTTCGTCGCCGGCGCGAACCGCGAGGGCTTCCACCTGCGCGGCGTCGAGGCCGGCCGCGACTATGAGCCGCGCTTCGCCGACCTGCGCGAGCCGAAGGACGGCGACCGCTGCCCCAAGTGCGGCGGCGCGCTGCGCTTCCAGACCGCCGTCGAGGTCGGGCACATCTTCAACTTCGGCTCGTTCTACTCGGCGCCGCTCGACGCGACGTTCCTCGACGAGGACGGCAAGGAGAAGCCGCTGCTCGGCGGCAGCTACGGCATCGGCCCGGGCCGCGTCATGGCGGCCGTCGTCGAGCAGAGCAACGACGAGAACGGCATCGTCTGGCCGCGCTCGATCGCGCCGTACGACGTGCACGTGGTCGCGCTGAAAGGGGCGGAGGAGATCGCCGAGCAGGCGGCCGAGGCGCTCTCGGCCGCGGGCTACGACGTCCTGCTCGACGACCGCGACCAGCGCCCGGGCGAGAAGTTCGCGGACGCCGACCTGATCGGCTGCCCGCTGCGGGTGACGGCCGGGAAGAAGAGCCTCGAGGACGGCCTGGTCGACGTCCGGGAGCGGGCGACGGGGGAGGAGCGGCGGTTAGCCGTTGCCGACCTGGGCAAACCGGGCTGAGATGGCGCGGCGCCGGCGGTACAGCGAAGAGCCTTTCGGCCCGACGATCGAGGCTCTGATGGCGGAGGCGGGGGTCACCTACCGCGAGCTCGCGGCCCGGACGGGGCTCTCGGCGGGCTACCTCAACCACCTCGTGCACGGCAACCGCCCGGTGCCCTCGAACGACGTCGTCCGGACGCTCGCAGAAGCGCTCGGCGTCGAGGCCGAGCACTTCCGCGAGTACCGGATCCGCGTGATCACCGAGCGGCTGGAGGCGATGCCGGAGCTGGTCGACCGGCTGTTTCGCCGGTTCTCGACCTAGCCGCCGCGAGCCCGGCCGCGGCGCCCGCGACGAGGCCGGCGACGAGCGCCGCGAAGGCGGCGCCGGTCGACGGCCGCGCCACCATCCCGTACGTGACGCCGACGGCGATGCCGGTGTTCGCCCAGGAGATGAGCGACAGCAGCGGGTCGTCGAGGGGCGGGTCGTCCGGCCTCTCGGCGAGGGCAGCCGCGAGCTTCCGCGCCCGCGTTCCCTCGAAGGCGGCGCCGGAGACGAACAGCAACCCGACACCCACGAGCCCCGCGAGGACGAAGCCCGCGCCCCACGACCCACCGCGGTGCAGCATCCAGGCGCCGGTTCCGACGAGGACCGCGAGCGCCGCGGGAAACACCGGCGAGAACGCATGGGCGAGGCCGAGCCATTCGAGCGCCTCGCCGCCGCTGCGCGCCTGTCTGATCTTCACCGTCGCGACGTGCACGACCGTCGATGCTCCGAAGGCCGCGAACAGCGCGAGCAGATGGACGAAGAGCGCGATGTGGAAGCTCGTCATCGCTCAGCTCGGGCAGGTGACGTCGGGATTCCACGGTGCGAACAGGCCGCTCGGGTTGTGCTGCCAGAGCCAGACGTGCAGGTCGTAGTGGATCGGCATGCCCGGTGCGTGACCGAGCATCGGGCCGTCGAACGCGCGGCCGAAGAGGCTCGGCCGGTCGTCGTCGGTCTTGACGTTCTGGTCGGCGTCCGGCTTGAAGTACTCGGCCGCGACGAGCCGGAAGCCGCCGCCGGCGACCGGTGCGTAGACGAGGATCGGCGGCTTCGCCGGGTCGAGCGGGCCGGGCGCCATCAGCGCCGGATTGACGAAGTGGACGCCCATGCCGCCGCCGTACGAGCTCTGGTCGGGATCGGTGGGCGTCGCCTCGCACGGCGACGCGGGCGCGTAGCCCGCCTGCTTCGCAGCGTCGACGGACTGGTACTTGTCGAGCGCCGCCTTCGTCTTCTCGAGCTGCCGCGCGATGCCGGCCGGCGAGAAGCGGTCGTGCAGCCGCGTGTTCTGCGCCTTCAGCATGGTCACCTGCCGCGCGAGCGCAGACGCACGCGTCTTCGTGTGCCCGCCGTTGCCGGCGCTCGCGGTTGCGACGATCGCAGCCGCGGCGGCGAGGCCGAGGCCGAGCGTCCAGATGCGTGACTTCCTCATCGTTCCTCCTTAGCACGAGCTCTTGTCAGGGTTGAACACGTCGAGCGCCCGGCGCCATGAGCCGTCGGGCTGTCGCCGATGGAGGACGACGTACGTGCCGCGGTCGACGATCGGGCCGCCGTCGTCGCCCGCGAGCGTGAACGCGTAGCGGCCGATCTCGACCGCGAAGTCGGAGCCCCCGTCGAATTCGCGGGCTTCGAGCTCGACCGCCGAGAGGCCGATCGCGATCCCCTCACGCCAGTACGCCTCGATCTGACGCCTGCCCGCGAAGAGCGCTGCGGCAGGTGTCAGCAGCTTGCCGTCTTCGGCGTAGAGCGCCGCCGCCGCGGCCGCGTTCCCCCGGGCAACCGCGTCTGCGAGCGCGACCGCTGCGTTCCGTACGCCGTCCTCCATCGAGACGACGCTGCCCGACGGGCGTTGCAAAAAGGTTGCAGCGCCGCCTGCCGCTGCAACCTAGGCGCGGGCGAGCGCGACCGCCTCCTCGAGCGGCAGCGGCGCCGGGCGCGGCACGTCCGGCATGGCGGCGGCGTACTCCAGGCGGTCGAACTTGCCGAAGCGGCCGGGCCCGTCCTCGACCGCCTCGACCGACGACCAGAGCGCGACGGCGCGGGCGTCGTCGCCGTGCAGCGCGGCTGCACGGGCGAGAATCGCGAGTGCGAGGAGCACCTCCTGCCGGCTGCCGGTCCGTTCGGCGAGCGACAGGAACTCGCGGCCCAGCCGTTCGGCCTCGTCGGGACGGCCGTCGCCGAGATACCACGTGGCGAGGCCGGCCGTGTGCCGGGCTTGCCACCAGACCCAGCCGAGGTCGCGCGCCATTGCGATGCTCCGTTCGACGAGCTCGATCCCGCGCGCGGGGTCGCCGGTGGTCCGCTCGAGGACGCCGATGCTGCCGAGCGCTTGCAGCTCGCCGACGGTGTCGCCGACCCGCCGGAAGATGGCGAGCGCCCGCTCGTAGAGCTCGCGGGCTGCGGCGGCGTCGTCCTCGTGGACTGCGGCGACGATCCCGAGCCGGAACAGTGCTGTCGCAACGCCGCTCTCGTCGCCGGCTTCCCGGAAGAGCTCGCCGCTGCGCGCATAGCCCGCCTTTGCGCGTTCGACCTCGCCGAGCACGTCGAGGCATCCCGCCAGGTCGCGTGTCGCCCGCGCACGCAGAAGCAGATCGACCCCGTCGCCGGCGCGCTCGAGCAGCTGCTCGAACCGGCGCGCTCCCTCGGCGAGCGCCTGCGTGATCCAGAAGTTCTCGAGGGAGAGGGCGAGGCGCAGCCCGAGCTCGACGTCCTCCGCTGCCGCCCAGTCGAGCGCGGCGCGGAAGTTGTGCTGCTCGCGGAGCGCGATCTCCGGCCGCGGCGGACCGTGCCCGAGCGCGTCGAGCGCGAGGTTCGTGTGCTCGGCGACGCGGAGGTAGTGCTCGGCGTGGCGGCGGAGGATGCTCTCGTCGTCGAGCTTCGACCGTGCGTATTCGCGCACCGTCTCGAGGAGGAGATAGCGCCTCGGCTCGCCGACGGCCCGCACGAGCGACGCGTCGACGAGACGCCCGACGACCTCCGCTGCGTCTTCGCCGCCGTCGTCGACGCAGACCGCGGCCACTGCGTCGAGATCGGCGCCCCCGGCGAACACGGCGAGCCGGCGCAACAGCTGCCGCTCCTCGGCGTCGAGCAAGCCGTAGCTCCAGTCCATCGTCGTCTCGAGCGTGCGGTGGCGGTGGTCGGCGACGCGCTGCCACGCGCGGAGGAAGCGGAACCGGTCGTCGAGGCGCGCCGCGATCTCGCTCAGCGACAACGCCTTCGCGCGCGCCGCGGCGAGCTCGATCGCGAGCGGCAGCCCGTCGAGGTCGTCGCAGATCGCGGTCGCCGTCTCGAGCACGTCGTCTCCGCTCGGCAGGTCGCGGCGCACGGCTGCGGCGCGTTCGAGGAAGAGGCGCACCGCGAGCGGCGGCTCGAGCGGGTCGAGCGCGTAGTCGCGCTCGGCCGGCAGCTTCAGCGGGACGCGGCTCGTCGCCAGGATGCGCACGGTCGGGCAGCCTCGCAGCAGCGCGCGTGCGACGTCGGCGCACGCTTCGACGAGGTGCTCGCAGTTGTCGAGCAGCAGCAGCAGCTCGAGCGGGCGCGCGTGTGCGAGCAGCGCCTCGGCGACATCGTGCTGCGAGTCGTCGAGGACGCCGATCGCGGCCGCCACGGTCGGGACGACGAGCCGCGGATCGGACAGCGCCGTCAGGTCGACGAGCCACACGCCGCCGCTCCAGGCGTCGAGCTGGCGCCACGCGGCTTCGAGCGCGAGCCGCGTCTTGCCCGCGCCGCCCATCCCCGTCAGCGTCACGAGGCGGTGCTCACGGAGCAGGCTCTCGACCTCGGCGAGCTCGCGATCCCGCCCGACGAAGCTCGTCACCGGCGCGGGCAGGTTGTGCCGCGCCTGCGCCGGCCGAACTGTCTCGACCTCCTGCCGCAGGATCGCGCGCTCGAGCTCGCGGAGCTCCGCGCTCGGCTCGAGCCCGAGCTCGGTGTCGAGCAGATGGCGCGCTTCGCCGTACGCTGCGAGCGCCTCCGCCTGCCGGCCCGAGCGGTAGAGCGCGACGGCGAGCTGGCGCCAGAACCGCTCGCGGAGCGGTTCGTCCTCGACGAGCGCACGCAGCTCGGCAACGAGCGCCTCGTGGCGGGCCAGCGCGAGGTCCGCCTCGATCCGTTCCTCGAGGCAGGCGACGCGGAGCTCGTCGAGCCGCCGCGCCTCGGCGGCGAGCACACCGCCCGCGCCGACGTCGGCGAGCGCCCGTCCGCGCCAGAGTGCGAGCGCCGCGTGCAGGCGCTCGGCCGCGAGCCCCGCGGCGCCGCGCGCAAGCTCGTCGCGGCCCTGCTGCAGGAGCCGCTCGAACCGATGGGCGTCGAGCGAGTCGGCGTGCAGCGCGTAGCCGCCGGCCTTCGCTTCGACACGGTCGCAGCCGAGCGTCCTGCGGAGGCGCGAGATGTACGAGCGCAGCGTCGCGTCGGCGCGGGCGGGCGGTGCGCCGTGCCACAGCTCCTCGCAGAGCTGAGCGGCCGTGACCGGCCGCCCCGGCTCGAGTGCGAGCAGGGCGAGCAGGGCGCGCTGCTTCGGCCCGCCGATCGAGAGCGCCCGGCCGTCCGCCAGCGCCTCGACCGATCCGAGGAGGCGAACTTCCAACCCCACGCGGCCATAGTAGAACGGATGCCGATTCAGTAAGGGTCGGCTGCGCCGCGACACCAACTCCTCCAACAGCAGCAACGAAGGAGGAGTCATGCCGTACGGAAGCTGGGTCAACGAATTGCCGACCGGGTTCTTCCTCGTCGTCCACATCGCCGCGTTCGCAATCGGCGCGAGCTTCGCGTGGGCCGCGTTCCGGCGCGAGCTGCCGCTGCTCGCCGGGGCGTTCTCGCTCTTCGCCGCGGCCGAGGTCGTCTACATGACGTACCACCTCGACTGGACCGTCTTCCTATTCGCGCACACGATCGCCGAGGTGCTCGACCTCGTCGCGTTCATCCTCGTGTTCGCGGGCGCCGTCTTCGCCGTCGTCCGCCGGCCGGTGCTCGAGGCGACCCGTTGACGCGGTCCCGCCTGCTCCTCCTCCTGCCGCTCGCGGCGGCCGCGCTCGTCGCGGCGGGCTGCGGCGCGGCGCGCACGAGCGCGCCGGTCGCGACGCACGAGGTGTCGATGGCGAAGAGCTACCGCTTCGATCCGGACGTCGTCCAGATCAAGGCGGGGGAGAGCGTGACGTGGACGAACAACGACAACTTCACGCACACAGTCCGCGTCGACCGTCAGGCTGACCACCGCGTCGGCCGCGGCGAGAGCGTCACGATCCGCTTCGCCAAGCCGGGCACGTACGACTACGTGTGCACGCTGCACAGCCACGACATGCACGGGCAGGTCATCGTCTCGTGACCGCGGTGCCGCGCGACGTCGTCATCCTCGCGTGCGCGATCAGCGCGGGGATTCACGGCGCGCTCGTCCCCGAGCATCTCGAGGAGAGTGCCGGTGCCGGCGGCGGCTTCATCGCGTCGACCGTCCTGCTCGCGGCGCTCGCGATCTGGCTGACCATGCGGCCCGACCGCGCTGCCGTCGTCTCCGTCGTAGCGGTTTTCGCGGGGCTGATCGTCAGCTACGTCCTCGCGACGACGACCGGCTTCCCGGTCCTCCATCCCGACGTCGAGGCCGTCGACGGCCTCGCCCTGTTCACCAAGGCGATCGAGGCCGGCGGGATCGTCGCCGCCGGCCTGATGCTGCAAGCGAAAGGAACACTGACATGAGCACGCAGAAGCTCCGGGCCGTCCGCCCGGTCCCGTTCTACCTGACCGCGCTCGTCGCCTTCTTCAGCGCACTCGCCGCACTCGCCGTGTCGAACGGCATGGCTCAGGCGCACGACGGCCACGGCACGCAGCGGGTCGTCCTGACCAAGAAAGCCGTCGCACTCCACGACGACATGCGCAAGCTGTGGGAGGACCACATCACGTGGACGCGGCTCGCGATCATCAGCCTCGAGGGCGGGACGCCCGACACCGACGCGACGGTCGCGCGCCTGCTCAAGAACCAGGCCGACATCGGCAATGCGATCAAGCCGTTCTACGGCAACGCCGCAGGCGCGAAGCTGACCGGCCTGCTGCGACAGCACATCCTGATTGCGGCCGACCTGATCGCAGCTGCGAAGGCCGGTGACAATGCGAAGCTCACCGACGCGCAAACGCGCTGGACTGCGAACGCCGACGAGATCGCGGCGTTCCTGCACGGGGCGAACCCGCACTACTGGCCGCTAGCGACGATGAAGGCCGAGATGCGGATGCACCTGAAGCTGACGACCGAAGAGGCGGTCGCGCACCTGAAGGGCAACTGGACAGCGGACGTCGCCGCGTACGACAAGGTGCACAACCACATCCTCCACATGTCGGACATGCTCTCCGACGGTCTGGTCAAGCAGTTCAGGGCGCGTTTCTCGTAAGCGCCGCTTCACGCATGCCGCAGCATCCGTCCCGGAGCGGGCCGCCGCTCCGGGACGACTCGTTCCGGCGGAGGTAAGACCTGCCCGCCGCGCGACACAAAACAAGACATGAGAACGGAACAGGCAGCCAAGCCGGCGACCGAGGGAATCCTGGCGTGGCGGCGCGACCAGCTGGTCGGCTCCGGGTTCGCCCCGTCGCTGGCCCGGGCCGTCGCCGAGGACGAGCGCTACGACCTCCATGCGCTGATCGAGCTCGTCGAGCGCGGGTGCAGTCCCGACCTCGCGGTCCGGATTCTGGCGCCGCTCGAGCGGGAGGAAGCGGCGTGACCGCGACCGCCGCTAACGTCGAGCTCGTGGAGCCCCCGGTCTCAGCTCCAGCGGCGCCGGCGGCCCCGTCACTCGATCCCGAGTCGCGCGAGTGGCTTCGCAGCTTGCGCGGCACCGAGAGCGAGCGCGACGAAGCGACGGCGCGCCTGCACGGCGTGCTGCTCCGCGCGGCGCGGTTCGAGGTCGCGCGCCGGCGGCCGACGCTGCCGCATCTGCGCGGCGGCGACCTCGACGACATCGCCGTGCAGGCGGCCGACGATGCGCTGGTCGCCGTCCTGCGCAAGCTCGACGATTTCCGCGGGCACAGCCAGTTCACGACGTGGGCATACAAGTTCGCGCTCTACGAGGCTGGTGCGAAGCTGCGCAAGCGCGCGTGGCAGGGGCGCGAGGTGCCGCTCGAGCCGGAGAACTGGAGCCTGTTCTCGGGCGCCGGGCTCGGGCCGGACGAGGAGGCCGAGCAGAGCGAGCTCGTCGGCGCGCTGAAGGCGGCGATCGACGAGGCCCTGACGCCGCACCAGCGGAGCGTCCTCGTCGCGCTCGCGCTGAACGGTGTGCCGATCGACGTGCTCGCCGACCGGCTCGGCACGAACCGCGGCGCGCTCTACAAGACGTTGCACGACGCCCGGCGCAAGCTGCGACAGCAGCTGGAGCACCAGGGCCTCAGTCTCGACACGACGCAGGAGAAGCCATGACCGACCGCCCGGACCTCAGGCAGGCACTCGGCCGTCTCCTCGGCCCGGAAGGGCCGGAGGTCGGCTGCGACGTCTGCTTCGACGAGCTCGACCGCTACGTGACGCTCGAGGCCGCCGGCGCCGACGCCGACGCCGCGATCCCGGGCCTGCGTGCGCACCTCGACGGCTGCCCCGCATGCCGCGAGGAGCACGACAGCCTGTACGCGCTCGTCAGCGGCGAACAGCTGCTGTAGTCGCTGTAGTCGCTCAACCCGACCCGTCGACGACGAGCGTCGCGACGAGCATCACGACGAGCAGGCTGATCACGAACCAGACGGCGATCCGCCGCACCCGCATCATGCGCGTACCTCCGCCGTCGGCGGGACGACGATGACAGGGCAGGGAGCGCGCCGCGACACGTCGGCTGAGATGCTGCCGAGCGCCGACGCGCGCGGGCCGTGGTTGCCGACGACGAGGAACGCCGCGTCTCTGGCGCGCGCGAGCTCGACGAGCCGATCGGCTGGATGGCCGGCCTCGATCGCGACGTCGGCGTCCGCGGCGCCGGCCGCGTCGCGCAGCGCGCGGCGGACAGCGTCGGTTCGGCTGTGCCCGTTGAAGACGTGCACGTAGACGAGCGGCAGGTCGTACCGCTCCGCGAGCTCGCGCGCGACGTGGACCGCGCCGTCCGCCGTCCGTGAAGCGTCGACACCGCAGAGCACGGGGCCTTTCATCCGGAACCTCCTGATCGGTTGTCACCAGCGTCGCTGCGTGCGGCCGGCTGTGCCATGGGGCCGTCCCACCAACATGCCCCCGTCGGGGGCGGATCCCGGCCCAAGATCGGGCCGCGGCTCCATGGCCGGCGGCGTGCGGGCGCGCGACGATGCCTGTGCGATGAGACACCTCTTCAGACGCCGAAATCCGTTCGCCTTCTTCGCCGCGTCGTCGCGGCGGGAGGAGTACCTCGTGCAGTACGTGCTGCGCGAGCACAAGCGCGGCCGGACGCTGCAGGAGATCCTCGCCGACCCGTACGTGCTCAACCGCTCGACGGCCGAGCAGCGGGCGCGGCTGCTCGATCAGCCGGAGCTCGTCAGCGCGCTCGGCGATCTGAGCGGCCTCCGCGCAGAGGCAGCCAGGCCCCCGGCGGCAGGCGCGACGGAGACCGGCACGGCGTTCATGCCGCCGCGATGAGCGCGTCGCGCAGCCAGCGCTCGTCGGGCTCGCCGCGCAACCCGTTGTCCGTGCGGTAGACACGGCAGGAGAGGGCGTACTCGTCCCGTTCGCCGGCGTCGGGCTCGATGTCGCGGCCGTTGACGCGGATCGTCGGCGACCCGAGGAAGCGCTGCGCGGTGGCCGCCTCGGCGTCAGGGATGTCGACGCGCCGCACCGTTGCATTCAGGCCGCTCTCGGCGACGACCCGCCGTGCGAGCTCGAGCGCCGGCCCCGCGTGCGGGCAGCCGGCGAACGTCAGGACGTCGACAAGCGGCTCGCTCATCGCCGCTCCTGGGTGTGGCGGCAGGCGGCGACGTGCTCGGCATTGTCGGAGAGCAACGCATCACCAAGATCGAGCAATGTCAGAACGCGATTGTCGGCGATGGAGTTGAAGACGGTGCGGTGCTCGCGTCGGGTCGCAACGAACCCGCACCAGCGCAAGCAGGCGAGATGGTTCGAGACGCCCGGCTGTGAGATGCCGATGCGCTCGGCGATCGTCCCGACGGGCAGCTCGCCCTCGGCGGCAAGGAGTTGCAGGATGCGCAGCCGGGACGGGTCGGCGAGCGTACGGAAGTACTTCGCGACCAGCTCGTCGCGCTGCGGCGCGTCGGGGAGCTGGAACGGGGCCACCTCGAGGGTCGAGCTCACGATTCGTAGTATAGCCTGCGGCTGATATGACAGTCGACCGTCTCGACAAGAGACGGGCCGTGTTCGTTTGGCCGGCGCCCGATCAAGAGATCGAACCAGAATGACGCTCGTCGAGCGGTCGCGATAGGCGAGTGCAGCGCAAGGACGCAGGGAGCGCCGATAGTTCAACTATCGGCGCGACCGAGGACGCGGCGATGCGCGGCCGCGCGACACAGTCGCTCATTCTGGTTCGATCTCTAACGGTGCGCGCGACCGAGTCGTCGCGCGCACCGCATGGCGCTAGCGGACCGTGAAGTGCTGGAACATCGTTGACTCGTGAGGCGGGCAGTACGCCTTGTACCTGCCGGCGACGAGCTTGACGGTGAAGGTCTTCGTGCCGGCGAAGGGGACGGTGGTGAAGTCCTTCGCGTAGCCGTGCGGGCCGTCCAGCGAGAAGGCGTGGATGGACGCCTTGTCGTGGATGACGAGCCTGTAGGTGCCGGCCTTCAGGTTGGTGACCTTCTTACCGTTCATCGTCACGCTGATCGTGAAGCTGGGACCGACGGTGCCGATCAGCGTCGGCTTTGCGTGCGGGCTCGCAGAAGCGGCTGCGACGACTGTCACCGTCGCGGCGAGCGTCGCTGCGGCGGCGAGAAGCTTGCGGATCATGCATGCCTCCTGTTCTGAGTTTGTGCTGAGGGAGCAAGCCGGGAAGGGCGGCTGGCCCTTCCCGGCTTGGACGGTCTCTACTTGAGGACGAAGTCGGGTTGGCAGCTGATGAAGGCGTCGCGCGTGACGAGGATCTTGGAGGGGTCGCCGCACCCGGGCGTCGAGCGCCAGCCGATGAAAGAGGAGTCAGCCGCGGGCCGGGCGTCGAGCCTGACGACGGTGCCGACGGGGAACCAGGCGCCGCAGGTCCCCGAGTCGCCGGCGCTGGTGAGGATGCAGTCGATGCCGGCGGGCCGCGAGATGATCTCGCCGTTCCCGTCCCCGCCGCGGACGATCGAGAGGCTGCCGTTGGCGAAGGAGAACGGCGTGTAGACGGTGATGATCCCGTAGGTCGAGACGCCGCCGAGGGTCCCGATGATCAGCGAGGACTGCGGGTTGGTCACGACGTTGGTTGCGATGGGGAAGCTGGCGCTCGTCGCTCCGGCGAGAACGGTCACGCTCGCGGGGACGGTCGCCGCAGCCGGATCGTCACTCGAGAGCGGCACCTGTACCCCGCCGGCCGGAGCGGCTGCGGTGAGCGTGACGGTGCCGGTAGACGAGTCGCCGCCGATCACATCCGTCGGATTGACGGTCACGGCGGAGAGCGCCGGCGCCGAGGGGCTCGTCGTCGTGGTGGCGGTCGGCGTACAGCCGGCGAGCCTGACGCTCGTGGCGGTTGTCGAGCCGTCGTTGACTTGCACGGTGCAGTTCGCAGGCGGTGCGTAGGGGTCTTTCTCGATCTTGAAGTTGCCGCCGGCGTCGCTCGTCCCCGATGCAACTCCGTTGACGGTGATCGTCGCGTTTGGCAGCGCGGTGCCCTCGAGACGGAGCTGCGTCGAGTTCATTTCCGCTTTCGTGATCTGGACGCTCGCGGTCGCCGTTCCGGCGAACGCGGCCGCGCCGATCACGATCGCGGCTGCGGCTGCCGCCTTCCACCAGTGCCTGCGCATGACTGCTTCCCCTCCTCGGACGGCTTGCATTGACGAGGAGACGGTCGTCGAACGTGGGGCCGAGAATCAATCGGACGTTGGTCCTACGACTCAGTTCATGCCGTGCCGCTGCGCCCAGAGCGCAGCCTGGTAGCGGTCGGTGACGCCGATCCGCTCGAAGATGCTCGTCAGGTGTGTCTTCACGGTCTTCTCACTGATCGCGAGGCGCAGCGCGATCTGTTTGTTGGGCAGACCGTGCGCGACGAGTGCCAGCACCTCGCGCTCTCTTTGCGACAGCTCCGGACCGCCGCGTTGCTCGCTTCTCGTGGCGAGTACCTCGCGCGCGGCCTTCGGCGCGATCGGCGCCTCGCCGCGTGCGGCGGCACGGATGCCGCGGATCAACTCGTCCGGATCGGCGTCCTTGAGGAGGTAACCGGAAGCGCCGGCATCGAGCGCGGCGAGTACCTGTTCGCGATCAGAGAACGACGTCAGGACGACGACACGAACCGCGCCGTCGTGGGTGGCGTGGATCTGGGCTGTGGCCTCGACTCCGCCGAGTACCGGCATCGAGAGATCCATCAGCACGACGTCGGGCCGCAGCCGGTCGGAGAGCTCGACGGCCTCGGCGCCGTTCGAGGCCGTGCCGACGACTTCGATGTCGTCGGCGTTCGCGAGCAGCCGCTCCAGACCGACACGCACGACGGGATGGTCCTCGGCGAGCAGCAGCTTGATCATTGCGGCACCTCGATCATCACTCGCGTCCCCTTCTGCGGCTGCGATTCAACCAGCAGTCGCCCGTCGGCCTCGCGTGCAAGGTCGGCGAGCAGGCGAAGTCCGAAATGTCCCTCCTCGGTGGCATCGGGAGGCAGGCCGACCCCGTTGTCCTCGACCGTCAGACAGACGCGGCCGTCGCTTTCGACCCGGACGAGCACGTTGGTTGCGTGCGCGTGCTTGACGACGTTGCGCAGCGCCTCCTGCGCGCCGCGGTAGAAGAGCGTCTCGACCGTTTCCGGCAATTGGATGTCGGCCGGGACGTCGAGCGTCGCTGCGATCCCGTGTGGCGCCAGAGGGGCGACGAGGTCCCGAAGCGCAGCCTCGAGCCCCGTCCTGTGCAGATCCGGCGGGTAGATGTCGACGAGCAGCGTGCG
>DASXWV010000078.1:0-18002 GCA_036503495.1 Gaiellaceae bacterium | reverse complement strand
CGCCCGCTGACCGAACGCTGGCCGAAGCCGGTCCTGCCGATCGACGGCCGCGCCGTGATCGCGACGCTGCTCCGCGGGCTCGCCGCAGCCGGGGTCGAGCATGCGTTCGTCGTCACAGGGCATCTGGCGGAGCAGGTCGAGCAGCTCGTGGGCGACGGCTCCGGGTTCGGGTTGCACGTCACCTACGCGCGGCAGCCCGGCGTGCTCGGCTCCGCCGACGCGGTGCAGCGGGGGCTGGCCGCAGGCGCCGAGCCGCCGTTCCTCGTCGCCGGCGCCGACACCGTCTTCGCTGCGGGCGCGCTGGCGGGCTTCGCGGCCGCCGCCGCCGGCTGTGCGGGCGCGCTCGCCTATCCGGAAGGCGCGCCGGCGCGGCTCACGACGATCGCGGGTGGCCCGACGGCTGCGCCGCTGTGGGCGTTCGGGCGAGAGCTCCTCCCGTATCTCGACGGGCTCGACGGCCCGCCGTACGAGCTCGCGCAGGCGTACGAGCGCGCCGCCGCCGAGGGGGTCGAGCTCCGCGGCCTCGACGTGGGGAAGACACGTGATCTGACGCATCCCGCGGACCTGGTACGGGAGAACTTCCCCTACCTCGCCTGACGGTCGCCGCGCGCCGAGTGGGCGGCCGGCGCAGTCCGGGTACCCTCTCGCAGGGGCGATGAGCGAGTCGACGTACAGTCTCTTCCAGAAGGGCCGCGCCCATCTGAAGAGCGGCATGGCAGCGCAGGCGACCGTTGCGCTCGAGAAGGCGAAGGCGCGGGATCCGGAGAAGGCGTCGATCCGCGAGGCGCTCGGAATCGCGTACTTCCGCATCGGCCGGTGGGAGGAGGCGGAGGCGGAGTTCCGCAAGCTGCTCGAGCTGTCGCCGGTCGACGACTACGCGCACTACGCCCTCGGCCGCTGCCTGCAGAAGCAGGGTCGGGAACGCGAGGCGAACGGCCACTACAAGCTCGCGAGCTCGCTCTCCCCGAACTCGAAGCAGTACCGCGCGCGCATCAAAGAGCTCGACTGACGGCGTGCGCGCGGTCTGCCAGCGCGTCGCCGAGGCTCGCGTGCGCGTCGACGGCAGCGTCGTCGGCGAGATCGGCCCCGGCCTGTGTCTTCTGCTCGGTGTCGCGCGCGGCGACGATGAGGATGCGTGCACGCGTCTCGCCGGCAAGATCGCACGCCTGCGTGTCTTCCCCGGCGAGGACGGACGCTTCGACCGCTCGCTGCTCGACGTCGCGGGCGGAGCGCTCGTCGTGTCGCAGTTCACGCTGCTCGCCGACACGGCGAAGGGAAACCGGCCGTCGTTCGCCGAAGCTGCGCCGCCCGACGCGGCCGAGCCGCTCTACGAGCGGTTCTGCGAAGAGCTCGCCGCCCTCGGCGTCACGGTCGCCCGCGGCACGTTCGGCGCATCGATGCAGCTCGAGCTCGTCAACGACGGGCCCGTGACGATCACCCTCGATCTGTAACGCGCCGGGAACCTGTGCCGCGCGGCCCCCGGCGCAACACCACCCTGCCCGAGTTTCCGGGAGACCGCGGCCCCCTGCCGACCTTTTACGGCGTCCTTACGTCACATGGGCAGATCGAGAGGCGCCCCGTCGATCAGCGGAAATCGGTGGCAGGATGGGGGCGTGATGGACGAAGAGGGCCGGCGGGCCAAGATCGCCGCAAACGAAGCCGTGTTCCGTCACGTCAACGAACGCATCGAAGGGCTGCACCGCTCGTTGCTCGCCGGCGATGCCGACAGCGAGATGGCAGTCGTCTGCGAATGTGGTGATCTGGCGTGCGCGCAGCAGGTCACGGTTGATGTCCGCTCCTACGAGGAGGTCCGTTCGGACGCAACCTTGTTCATCATCGCGCCGGGTCACGACATCCAAGACGTCGAGGAAATCGTCGCCAGCCGCGACGGATACGACGTCGTCTGCAAGAACCGCGGCCTCGGGCGCAGCGTCGCCGAGGCGACGGACCCGCGCGGCTGAGACTCCTCTAGCTCGCCGTCGGCTCGGGCCGGGCGCGCTCCAGTGCGGGCCCGACAACGCGGCAAAGCTCCTGCACCGGCGGTTCGACCGCGTCGCGGAGCGACTCTGGAAGATCCGGCAACGCGTCGAGAGCGACCTTGCACGCGACGTACGCGCGGATCAACGCCGACACCGCCTTGTCGCCCTCGACCTCCTCGACCACACTGCGGCTATTTCAGGCGCGAGCGTTCGCAAAACGTCGCCAACCCGGTTGGTCGCCGGTGCGCTGCTCGCGATTTTCTCGTTGACCATCGTGGTCCGCTGTTTGCCGCGTCGTGCAGACGGCACAACGGTGTCGGTTCTGCGACGAAGGAGGAAAACGGATGGAGACAAGCGGCAGGCGCGTCACCGGTGCTGATTGGCGGACGCGTTGGGCAGCGCCGCCTCGCACTTCCTACACGACCGAGACGAAGCCGTTCTTCCTGACGAGCGAGTTCGTCCTCTATGTGCTCTACGAGATGGGCCTCGGGATCGCGGCGTCGACGTCGCCGTCGATCGATGCGCGGCTGTTCTGGATCCTGACGACCGTCTCGACCGGGCTCTACATGCTCAGCCGCGGGATCGCGAAAGCGGGCAGCCGAAGCCGCGCGTACGACCCGCGCGACGACCTCGACGTCGGGCGCGACAACCACTAGCGGGATCGAAAGGAGAACACGGCATGGGAGTTCTGTGGGTTCTTGTTGTTCTGCTGATCCTGTTCGCGATCATCGGCGGCATCGCAGTCAGCCACTGGCTGTGGGTGATCCTCGTCGTCGCGCTCATCCTCCTCCTGATCGGCGTGCTCTAAGCCGGCCCGGCCGCTCAGCCCACGCGCTCTCCGCGCGCCAGCCGGTCGGCGAGCTCGCCGACCGCGGCCGTGGCCTCCTTGCCGCCGCGGACGTCGCAGGAATGAACGATCGGCGGAAAGCGGCGGCCCCACGGGTGACTTCGCGCCTCGACCGTCCACGGCAGCAGCCGCAGACGACGCAGGAGCAGCACCGCCGGCAGAAGCGGGAGCATCAGCGGCACGAACAGCACGCCGAGCGGCAGCGGGCCGGTCCAGGAGTGCACCGCGTCCGGGACTCGCTCGCCGCCGTCCATCAGCGTCCGGCGCGGTGTCGCGCTCTCGAGCAGGTCGATTGCGCTCAGCGGCCGCATCCCCATCGGCAGCAGGAGGCGCTTCACCTTCCAGCTCAGGCCGTCCGGGCTCGTGACTCTCCGTACGTTGCGGCGCATTGCGCCTCCGGGTCGCGCGCTACGGGCGGGCTTCGCGCGGAAACAGCCGCGCGAACGCACGCCGAACCACACTCGGCTTTCGAGCAACCTCGGGCGGCGCCGTGTCGACGCGGGCGTGCGGCGGCTGCAGGCATGGATGGTTCATGTTGAAGTCGCTCTTCGCCACGCGTCACACGCTAGTCACGAGATCTGCCAGCTTCAAGACCGTTCGCCAGTTGCGCACGGTCGCGGCGACGCCCAGCCTCTTCTCGAGCACTGCCCCGGTCAGCCGCGCGTTCGCGTAGCCGCGCGGGAAATGGATGACGAGGTCCCGCCCGACCACCGCGTAGGCGTCGAGCCCGTCGATCGCCGCGAAGCTGCGCGGCTTCTCCGCGAGGAACGCAACGTAGGCGTCGCGCGGGAACGGCTCCGCCGCGCGCAGCTTTCGGATCTGCGCCGCGCTGCGCAGGATCACCGTCGTCGTCACACCGAGCTCGTCCGCGATCAGCCGCTCGAGCGCCGCTGCCGACGGCCTCGACCGCTCGAATACGAGATTGCCGCTCGCGATCACGGTGCGCACGTTCTCGTAGCCCGCAGCGTGCAGCGTCTCGCGCAGCGCCGGCATCGACACCTTGTTCCGGGCGCCGAGGTTCACCGCGCGCAGGAGCGCCACCCAGGTCGACAATGCGCCGGTGAAGGTACTCGTCACGGGCGGCGCCGGCTTCCTCGGCCGCGAGCTCCTGCGCCAGGCACCCGACGCAATCGGCACCTGGCACCGGACACGCATCACCGAGGGGATCCCGCTCGACGTGAACGACGCCGACGCGGCGATGCGCTGCCTGCTCAAGCACGGGCCCGACGCCGTCATCCACACCGCGTACCTCATGGGGGACGCGACGACGAACGTTCGCGGCGCGCACAACGTGGCGCTCGCGGCGGCCCGCGCGGGCGCGCGGCTGATCCACCTCTCGACCGATCTCGTCTTCGACGGCGAGCAGGGCGCGCCGTACACGGAAGACGACGAGCCGCGCCCCCTGCTGGAGTACGGCCGGCAGAAGCTCGAGGCCGAAGGGCTCGTCCGGCGGGAGCATCCCGAGGCGCTGATCGTGCGGACGTCGCTCCTGCTCGGGCCGCCCGACGGGCCGCAGGAGGCGCTCGCGCACCGTGACGACGTCGTGTTCCACACCGATGAGATCCGGACGCCGATCAAGGTCGCCGAGCTGGCTGCGGCGTTGCTCGAGCTCGTCGGCAGCGAGAGCACCGGCATCCTGCACGTCGCCGGCGCCGAGGCGCTCTCGCGGCACGAGCTGGCGACGCGGCTCCGCGGCGGCCCGGTCCCGGGGCGGCCGACCCCGCCGGGCCGGCCCCGCAACGTGGCGCTCGACTCGTCGCGCGCCCGCACGTTGCTACACTCTCTGCACCATTTTTGACCGGCAGTTTGGCGAAATGGGCCCTGCGGGCCCATTTTTTTTCGAGGAAGGGCGATGGCGACGACACAGCAGAGAGAACGCGAGTTGGAGGGCGAGATCACGCCGCGGGTCGAGCACGACCTGCCGGGCGTCGAGGTGCTCGCCGTCGAGCTCGCGAGCCCCGATCGGTTCGTCGTCTACGTCGACCACCCGGAAGGCGTCGACCACGCGTTGTGCGTGCGCGTCACCGACGTCCTGCGCGACTACCTGCGCGAGTACACGGTCGACGTGTCGTCGCCCGGCATCGAACGCCCGCTCCGCAAGCCGGCGCACTTCGCACGCGTCATCGGCCGGCGCGTGAAGCTCCGCACACGCGACGGCCGCGTCAAGGGCGAGATCGTCGCCGCGGACGAGACCCACGTCACTGTCGACGAGAACGCAATCCCGTACGAGGCGATCGTGCGGGCCAACCTGATCGACGAGAGGTAGACATGAGCCAGGAGATCATCGACGCCGTTCGCGAGATCGAGCGCGACAAGGGAATCGAGGAGGGCGCGCTCGTCATGGCGCTCGAGGACGCGCTGCTCGCGGCGTACAAGAAGACGCCGGGCGCATCTCGGCATGCGACAGTCGAGATGGACGAGCGCGGCGACTTCCGCGTCTACTCGATCGAGCTCCCGCCGGACATCGAGGAGCGCCTGCTCGACGAGGCGCGCGAGCGCAAGCTCGAAGAGCTCGAGCGGCTCGAGGAAGAGACGGGCGAGCGCCAGCACACGCTGATCTCCGACGACGACCTCGAGATCGACTGGTCGGAGGTCCCCGAGGAGGACGTCAAGCGGGAGGACGTGACGCCCGAGGGCTTCGGCCGCATCGCCGCGCAGACCGCGAAGCAGGTGATCCTGCAGCGCATCCGCGAGGAGGAGCGCCGGATGATGTACGACGAGTACATCGACCGCGTCAGCGAGGTCGTCACCGGCATCGTCCAGCAGGCCGGCGACCGCAACAACGTGCTCGTCGATCTCGGCAAGGTCGAGGCGCTGCTGCCGCGCTCGGAGCAGGTCGACGGCGAGCGGTACGAGCAGGGCTCGCGCATCAAGGCCGTCATCACCGAGGTCCGCTCGGGAACGAAGGGGCCGCAGGTCATCCTCTCCCGCCGCGACCCGGAGCTGATCAAGACGCTGTTCGAGCTCGAGGTGCCGGAGATCGCCGACGGCCTCGTCGACATCCGCGGCGTCGCGCGCGAGCCGGGCTACCGCTCGAAGATCGCCGTCGAGTCGCACGCGCAGGGCGTCGACCCGGTCGGCGCGTGCGTCGGCCCGCGCGGCTCGCGCGTGCGCATGGTCGTGTCGGAGTTGCGCGGCGAGAAGATCGACATCATCCCGTGGAACCCCGAGCCGGCGCGCTTCGTCGCGAAGGCGCTCTCGCCCGCGCGCGTGCGCGAGGTCTATCTCGACGACGACGGGAAGGAGGCGACGGTCGTCGTCCCCGACGACCAGCTCGCGCTCGCGATCGGCAAGGAGGGGATGAACGCGCGCCTCGCGGCGCGCCTGACCGGCTGGAAGATCGACATCCAGAGCGATACCGAGTTCGCGCAGGCCGAGGCCGAGGCTGCCTTCGGCGGCGGCGGGGACGAGGCCGGGGAGGACGTGTCGGGCCGCTGCTCGGCGATCCTCACGAACGGCAAGCGCTGCCCGAACGCGGCCCTGCCGGGCTCCCGCTTCTGCGGCGTGCCGGCGCACCAGGCGCTGGAGGGCACCGGCTCCGACCGGGTCGGCGGAGAACCCGAGCCGGAGCTGGAGGCGCAGGCCGAGGCGGTCGCGGTCGAGCCGGAGACGGCCCCGCTCGAAGAGGTGCCGGCGGGCATCCCGGTCGAGGAGGAGTCGGAGTAGCGGTCCCGCACCGCCGCTGTCTCGGCTGCGGCCGCGTCCGGCCGCAGTCCGAGCTCGTGCGGTTCTCTGCGCAGGGCGGCGTCCTCGTCGAGAGCCGCGCGGCGCCCGGCCGCGGAGCCTGGACGTGCCGGGCCGGCGGCTGCTTCGAGCACGCGGTCGCGCGGCGGGCCTTTGCCCGGGCGCTCCGCCAGAACGTCCGAGTCGAGCCGACGCTTTACACTGAGGAGGCCTGATGGCCAACGGAGGAAACAAGCCCAATCGTCCGCTCCGCCCGCGCGGCGGCGCCGGCCCCGGCAACCGCCGGCGCCGCGTCGTCATCGACACGGGCGCCGCCCGCCCGCGCCAGGACGGGCGGCAGGCGCGCGGCGGCCAGCAGGACGGTCCGCGCCGCGAGGCGCGCCAGCCGGCAGCGCCGCCCACCGGGCCGGTCTCCGTCGAGTCCGGCGTCAGCGTCCGCGACTTCTCGCAGGCGCTCGGCGTGCCGATGCAGAACATCATCAAGTCGCTGATGACGCTCGGCGTCATGAAGACGGCGACCCAGTCGCTCTCCGACGAGGAGGTCGAGCTGATCGCGGCCGAGCTCGAGCGCGAGGTGACGATCAAGCACGCGGCCGACGAGGATGAGGAGCCGGCGGCGTTCGAGGATGCCGAAGAGTCGTTGCAGGCGCGGCCGCCGGTCGTGACGATCATGGGGCACGTCGACCACGGCAAGACCTCGCTGCTCGATGCGATCCGCAACGCGAAGGTCGTCGCAACCGAAGCGGGCGGGATCACGCAGCACATCGGTGCGTACCAGGTGCCGGTCAGCGGCCGCCGCGTCACGTTCCTCGACACGCCGGGCCACGAGGCATTCACCGCGATGCGCGCGCGCGGCGCGAAGGTGACGGACATCGCGGTGCTCGTCGTCGCCGCCGACGACTCGGTCATGCCGCAGACGCGCGAGTCGATCTCGCACGCGCGCGCGGCCGAGGTGCCGATCGTCGTCGCCGTGAACAAGGTGGATCTTCCGAACGCGAACCCGCAGCGCGTCCTCACCGATCTCGCGACGGAGGGGCTGCAGCCGGAGGAGTGGGGCGGGTCGACGCAGGTCGCGCAGGTCTCGGCGAAGCAGGAGACCGGGCTCGACGACCTCCTCGAACGGATTCTGCTCGTCGCCGACGCCGAGCTCGACCTGCGCGCGAACCCGAGCGCCGAGGCGTCGGGCCCGATCATCGAGTCGCGCCTCGACATCGGCCGCGGCCCCGTGGCGACGATGCTCGTGCAGCGCGGCACGCTCAAGGTCGGCGACGCCATCGTTGCCGGCGACGCGTGGGGCCGCGTGCGCGCGCTCTTCAACTACAAGGGCGAGAAGCTGCAGGAGGCGAAGCCGGGCGACCCGGTCGAGATCCTCGGCTTCGACCGCCCGCCGCCCGCCGGCGAGGTCGCGCGGGTCGTCGACAACGAGCGCAGCGCCCGTGACGCGGCGCAGAAGCGCGCCGAGCGGCTGCGCCGCGAGCAGCTCGCGCAGCAGCGCCCGTCGGGCGTCTCGCTCGAGAACCTGTTCGCCGCGATGCAGTCGGGTGAGGTCAAGGACCTCAACCTCGTGATCAAGGGCGACGTGCAGGGCTCGGTCGAGGCGATCGTGTCGGAGCTCGGCAAGATCCAGCACGCCGAGGTCCGCGTCAACGTCATCCACCAGGGCGTCGGCGGCATCACCGACAACGACGTGATGCTCGCGTCGGCGTCCGGCGGCATGGTGATCGGCTTCAACGTGCGTCCAAACGCCGAGACGCGCGCCGTTGCCGAGCGCGAGGGCGTCGAGATCCGGACGTACAACGTCATCTACAAGCTGACCGAGGACATCGAGCAGGCGCTCGTCGGCATGCTCTCCGCCGTCACCACGGAGGAGACGATCGGCGAGGCGCAGGTCCGCGAGACGTTCCGCGCGTCGCGGATCGGCACGATCGCCGGCTGCATGGTCACGAACGGCGTCATCCGGCGCGGCGCACAGGTGCGGATCGTTCGGGACGGAACCGTCATCTACACGACGACGATCGACTCGCTCAAGCGCTTCCAGGACGACGCACGCGAGGTCGCCGAGGGCTTCGAGTGCGGTCTCCACCTCGCCAACTTCGACGACATCAAGGTCGGCGACGTGCTCGAGGTCTTCGAGACGCGCGAGGTCGAGCGGACGTCGCTCGACGACGCGCCGACCGCTAGCGCGTAGTCAGCAGCTCGACCAGCTCGTCGTAGCCGTTCGCGCGGGCGACCGCCAGCGGCGTCGCACGGTCGTCCTCCGCGATCGACGGGTCGGCGCCGTGCTCGAGCAGCACCCGCGCAACGTCGACGGCGTTCGCGAACGCGCACGTCCCGAGCGGCGTGACGCGCGCGAAGCTCGCGGTCGCGACCGCATTCGGCTCGGCGCCCGCCTCGAGCAGCTTCCGGGCCGCCGCGTCGTTGTGCGCGAACGCCGCGATGTGGAGACCGGTGAAGCCGTCCGGCGTCCAGGCGTGGGGCGCGGGGAGGCCGTCGTCGTGGCCGGCGACGATGCGGTCGAACGGCTCGAGCGGCGGCTCGGCGCTGCGGACGGCGGCGAGCAGCTCCGTTCCGCGGTACGCCGCACGCATCACCGCCGTGAGCCCCTGCTCGTCGTGCGCGGCCGCCGCGGCCGGATCCGCAGCGACGAGCGCGCGAACACCCTCGGCGTCGCCGGCGTCGATCAGCTCGAAGATCGTTGCCACGCCCGCGATTATGGAGCGATGAGCAGCGGCTATGTCGGCGTCCTGACCTGTGAGCTGCACTTCCCCGGCGCGCACTCGCTGAAGGAGAAGCGGCACTACGTCCGCTCCGCGAAGGCGCAGCTGCAGAACCGCGTCGGCGCATCCGTCGCCGAAGTCGACCACCACGACGTCTGGCAGCGCGCCAGGCTGACCGTCGCGTGCGTCGCGCGCGAGCACCACGAGCTCGAGCGGCTGCTCGACGAGGCCGAGCGCTGGCTGCGCGGCCAGGAGTGGGAGGTCGCGCTCGTCGACCGCTTCGTCGTCGACCCGGACGACTAGAGCGCGCCCTGCAGGATCGCAGCCGTCCCGGCGACGAGCAGAATCGCCCCGACCGTGAGCAGCAGCCGTCGTGTCGACAGGCGGCCCGTCAGCCGGGCGCCGAGGAGCGCCCGGCACCGAGCCCGCGGCGCCGACAGCGCGGGCAGGCGCAGCGAGCCGAGGATCAGCCCGATCAGGCCGCCGAGGACGCCGATCAGCAGTCCGGCGAGCACCGCCGCGCGCACGCTCAGTCGGCCCGCTGCTCGATCCCGCCGGCGACAGCGCCCGCGACCGACGGCGGCAGCAGCCAGCGGACGAGCCGCCAGTCGACGCGTCCCGCGCGGACGTGCGACTCCGCCGCCGCGGCCGCCGCGAGCCCGGAGACGGCGATGTTCGCGCCGCCGGCCGCCGCCGGCGAGGGCGACGACGAAGCACCAGACCCCGACCCCCACCAGCTGGAGGCCGTGCATCGCTTGAATATCCCGGATGAGCGAACGGATGCGACGCGTCAACGAGTCGGTGCGCCAGGTGCTCGCGGAGGCGCTGCCGGAGCTGAAGGATCCGCGGATCGGCCTCGTCACGGTGACCGCGGTCGACACGGCGCCCGACCTGCGGCACGCGACCGTCTACGTCAGCGTCCTCGGCAGCGAGCGGAAGCGGACGGCGACGCTGCGCGGCCTCGAGGCGGCGCACGGGCTGCTCCAGTCGCAGCTCGCGCGGCAGCTCAGAATGAAACGGACACCGCAGCTGACCTTCGAATACGATCCGTCCGTCGAGCGCGGTGTGCGGATGAGCCGGTTGATCGACGAGCTGGCGCCCACAGATGTGCAGAAGCACGATGAATGACTTCGACGCGATAGTCCGCGCGCTGCGCGAGCACGACCGCTTTCTCGTGGTCACGCACGAGAACCCGGACGGCGACGCGCTCGGCTCGCTGCTCGCGACGACGCTCGCGCTCCGCCAGCTCGGCAAGGACACCGAGATGGTGCTGCTCGGCGAGGCGCCACTGCCGGGCGAGTACCACTTCCTGCAGCTGGACGGGCTGTCGCGCGTGCCGCCGGACGACGCGGCCGACCGCGTGCTCGTCGCCGTCGACTGCGCGAAGGCCGACCGGATCGGGCCGGACCAGAGCGTCCTCGACCGCGCGGCGCTCGTCCTCGACATCGACCATCACCACGACAACACGCGCTTCGGCGCGATCAACCTGATCGTCGCCGATGCGTCGTCGACCGGCGAGGTGCTCCGCGACGTGTTCGACGCGCTCGGCGTCGAGCTGACACCGGAGATCGCCGAGCCCCTGTACGTGGCCCTCGTCACCGACACCGGCCGCTTCCAGTACTCGAACACGACGCCGAAGGCGCTCCGCCTCGCGGCCGACCTCGTCGAGTCGGGCGCCGACGTCCACGCCGTGTTCCAGGAGGTCTACGAGTCGGTGCAGTTCGCGAAGCTGAAGCTGCTCGCGCGCGCGCTCGAGCGTGCGAAGGTGCTCGAGGGCGGCCGCATCGTCGTCTCGTATCTCCTGCGCAACGACTTCTCCGAGGTCGGAGCGGCCGAGCCGTACTCCGAGGGGATCATCGACTACCTCCGCGCCGTCGAGGGCGCCGAGCTCGCAGCACTGATCCGCGAGCCGCCGCGCGACTCCGGGCCGACGCATCGCGTCTCGCTGCGCTCGAGCGTCGACGAGCTCGACGTGTCGCAGATCGCGCGCCTCTTCGACGGCGGCGGCCACCGCCAGGCTGCCGGGTTCTCGAGCGAGAAGTCGATGGACGAGATCATCGAGCTCGTCCGGCAGGGATTCGTGGCCCAGCGTGCCGCCGCGAGCGCTTGAGCCGGCGGGCGTCGCGCTCGTCGACAAGCCTGCGGGGCCGTCGTCGTTCGCGATCGTCGCGCAGATCCGCCGCGTGACCGGCGCGAAGACCGGTCACGCCGGCACACTCGATCCGTTCGCGACCGGCCTGCTGCTCATCCTGTCCGGCCGGTCGACGAAGCTCGCGTCGATGCTCGTCGGCCTCGACAAGCGCTACCTGACGCGGATCGACCTGACCGCGACGACGACGACCGGGGATCCCGAGGGGGAGATCGTCGAGCGGCACGACGCTCCCGACGAGCTTGCACTGCACGAACTCCGGGGCGCGGTCGAGCTGCCCGTGCCGGCGGCGTCGGCCGTGAAGATCGGCGGCGAGCGCGCGTATCGGCTGCACCGGCGCGGGGTGGAGGTCGAGATGCCGGTGCGCCGCTCGTTCGTCCATGCGCTCGACCTCGTCGCGCGGGACGAGACGTCGGTCACGCTCGACCTGCGCGTCTCGAGCGGGACCTACGTGCGCGCGATCGCGCAGGCGCTCGGCGGACACTGCGTGACGCTGCGCCGCACCGAGGTCGGGCCGTTCACGATCGAGGAGGCCGCGCCGCCCGAGCGATTCGCGCTGCTGAAGGAGGAAGAGGTACTCGACCGGCTGTGAGCGTTGCGCGTACAGCAGGGGAGCTCGAGCCGGCGCGCCGCGCGGCCGCGATCGGCACCTTCGACGGCGTGCACCTCGGCCACCGGCGTGTGATCGACGCCGCGCGCGCCGCCGGGCTGCGCTCGGTCGTCGTCACGTTCGACCCACATCCGCGCACGGCGTTCGGCGCACGCGTCGAGCTGCTCGTGCCGCTGCAACGGCGCATCGAGCTGCTCGAGGCGGCCGGCGTCGACGACGTCCTCGTCCTCCGCTTCGACGAGGGGCTCGCGTCGCTGTCGCCGCAGCAGTTCGCGGCCGACATGCTGCAGGGGGCGGGGATCGAGGTCGTTGCGGCCGGCGACGGGTTCCGCTTCGGCCGCGGCCGGAGCGGCGACCTCAACCTGCTGCGCGAGCTCGGCTTCGACGTGCGGCCGGTGCCGCTCGTCGACAACGTGTCGTCGAGCCACATCCGGCAGCTGCTGCACGTCGGCGACGTCACGAACGCCGCGAAGCTGCTCGGGCGGCCGGCGGAGGTGGAAGGGATCGTCGTGCACGGCGACCATCGCGGACGCCTGCTCGGCTTCCCGACCGCGAACCTGCAGACGCCGCCCGACGTGCTCGTTCCGAAGCTCGGCATCTATGCGGGTGCCGCGCTCGGGCACCGCGCCGCGATCTCGATCGGCACGAACCCGACGTACGGCGGCACCGAGCGGCGCGCCGAAGCGCACCTGCTCGACTTCGACGGCGACCTCTACGGGCAGCGGCTCGTCGTCGAGCTCTGGACGCACCTCCGCGACGAGGCGCGCTTCTCGTCCGAGGCCGAGCTTGTCGAGGCGATCCGGGCCGACTGCGAGCGGACGCGCGTCTCGCTTCGTCCGTGATGCGCAAGTTTTTCCCGCTTTCAGCGTCTTTTTAGGTATGGAAGCCGCGTTTCGCCCGCAGGTCCTCGAGAGCGTCCGCTGCCTCGAGTGCCGCGAGGTCTACGCGAAGCCGGTCGTCGGCGGCACCGTCCAGAAGAATCCCGGCTGCCCGAACTGCGGCTACGTCGGCTGGATCCCCGTCACGGTTCCAGACGAAGCGCCGTCCCGCTACGGCGGGGGTCTGCGGCCGCCCCGGCTCGTCCGAGCGCGCTGACGCCGCCGAAGTAGTGGTGGCGTTCCAGCCAGCGCCGCACCGTCCGCCCTTCCGACTCGAGCACTGACAGCACCGACTCGTCCGCGTCCGGCTCTGCGTTGACGACGTCGCCGGCCGGGTGGATGCGCGGGCGCTCGACCGCCGCCTGCGCGGTCAGGCCGTCGTCGACGATGCCGGCGAGCACGGTGAGGAGCGCGGTGCGCAGGCGCGTGCCGCCGGCGGCGCCGATCGCGAGCTCGAGCCCGTCGCGGTCGAGGAGGACGGTCGGCGCCATCATGCTGTGCATCCGCGCGCCCGGCTCGAGCTCGCCGCGGAGGAGGTCGGTCTCGCCGAGCATGCTGTTCAGATGGAGGTCGAGGCCGGGCAGCCAGTCGCCCGAGCCGAGGCCGAGGCTCGTCGTGACCACGCAGGCGTTGCCGTCGGCGTCGGCTGCGACGAGGTTCGTCGTGTGGGTCTCGGGCGCGTGCGCGTCGTCGACCGCGCGGACGAGCGGCAGCCCGCCCGGCGTCGCGAACCGCCCGAGCGCGGTCCGCATGCCGGAGAGGCCGCCGCGCGTCAGGACGCGGCGCCCGCGCCAGGCGACCTCGACCGGGTCGCACCACCGCGCCTGGTACGACGCGAGGTCGTCCCGAGCGAGGAGGCCGCCGCGCTCGTCCGAGAGCGCGAGCAGCGCCTCGCCGATCGTGCCCTCGTAGGCGCCGCGCGCGCCCTCCGCGGCGAGCGACTCGAGTGCGCTGACGAGCCCCGGCTGCCGCAACAGCTCGCCCGCCTCGAGCAGCCGGCCGTCGGGCGCGTACAGCCGCGCGCCCTCGCGCAGCGTCATCACCGGCTCGAGCATCACGAGGCAGGCGACGTGTGCCGGCGGCATCGCGACGCCCTCGCGCGCGAGGCGGATCGCCGGCTCGCAGACACGCGGCCACGGCAGCCGTCCGTGCGCGTCGTGCAACGCACCGAGGAGCGCGGGCACGCCGGGGACGGCGCACGACGCAGGGCCGACCGCGTAGTGCACGAGCTCGGTGCCGAACGGCACCTCGAGATGCACGAGATCCGCGCCTTCGCCGCTCGGCGCGGCACAGAAGCCGTCGAGGTTCCGGGCAATGCCGGCGGCGGCGTCGTAGTGGATCGCGTGGCCGCCGCCGAGCAGTCCGGTCATCACCGTCTCGGCGACACACGAGGCGAGCGAGGCCGCGACGGCTGCGTCGGCCGCGCTGCCGCCGTCGCGCAGGATCTCGACCCCGGCTGCGGCCGTCGCAGGATGGCCCGCTGCGACGCCGGCGATCACCCTGCGTCGCCGGAGGCGGCGCGGTCTTCTTGCCGGGGAACGGCGGCTCTGCCGCCGTCGCTCCCAGCATCGGCTCGTGGCAAAGCTGTCCAGCCGACGCGGGCGACGCCGTCGCGCGGGACGTCGCTGCGCCACGACATGAGCGACGCGTCCGTCGAGAACGGGTAGCGGCGCTCGAAGCGCGCGCCCGTGAGGGGATCCGTCTCGGCCTCGGTGATCGTCCCGCCGGCGATCGTCACCTCGACGCCGTCGAGCGCATAGCTGCCCGCCGGCGGCGCTTGTGACGATGTGTCACGAGCCGCGACGACGCCGAGATCGTCGACGACGCGCTTGATCAGCGCGCTCCCCTGCCACGAGTTCGTGAGGACGGCGAGCACGAGCTCACGTTCCGGCACGAGCAGCAGCAACGTCTGGTAGCCGCCGACCGAGCCTTCGTGATCGAGGAGGCCGCCGTCGCGCACCCACCAGCCGCACGCGTAGTGCTCGCCGAGCGCGTCGGCGAGCGGCTCGTGCAGCTCGGCGTAGCCGCGGCAGTGGGCGAGGCCGTAGGTGACGAGATCGCCGGCAGTCGACCAGAGGCCGCCGCCCGGCCGGCGCCACTCCGGGTAGGCGGGATCGGCGGTCGAGCCGTCCGGCAGCGTGCCGAGCACGGCGTCGCCCGGCGTCTCGAAGCCGGTCTGCTCGAGGCCGAGCGGCCCGAGGACGTGCTCGTGAAGCGCGGCCGAATAGTCCGCGAACGACGACGCGGCCTCCCAGTAGCCGGCGTTCGAGTACGACCAGAGTCCCGCGCACTCGGGCGGCAGCGGCTCCGCCGCCTCCGGCCGGTAGCCGGCGGTGTGCGAGAGGAGGGTGCGCGTCCGCTCGTCGAGGCGGCCGGCCTCCGAGAGCAGCGTCGCCGTGAACGACTTCGTGATCGAGGCGATCCGGAAGGGCCGATCCGCTGCGCCGGCGACGGTCGTCTCGCCGCCCATGTGCAGGGCTGCCGCGACGGCCGGGACGCCGGTGCGCTCCTGCGCAGCTGCGACCGATTTCCGCAGGGAAAACACGGGTTCGCTACCCTACCGTCGACCCAGTTCCGGCCCGGCGCGTCTCTTCCGCGCGCCGCAGCGGGGGCTCGGGAGACGACAACAGAGGAGGCCACGTGGCTCTCACCAAGGAAGCCAAGCAGGACCTGATCAAGAAGCACGGCCGCACCGACGCCGACACCGGGTCGCCGGAGGTGCAGATCGCGATGCTCACGGAGCGGATCAACCAGCTCACCGAGCATCTGCGGACGCACAAGCACGACCACTACTCCCGCCGCGGGCTCCTCAAGCTCGTCGGGCGGCGCCGCCGCTTCCTGAACTACCTGCAGAAGCACAATCTCGAGGGCTATCGGGCCCTCATCAAGGAGCTCGGCCTGCGCCGCTAGCTCCATCAGACCACCGGAGGGTGGAAGTTGAGCGAGCTCCGGCCGCGGGGCTGTCTCAACTCCCACTCTCCACAAGCAGAGTGGAGGACAATCGAATGAGTATCGCGACCGAGCGCCGGGCTCAGGTCTCCGTCCAGATCGGACAGCAGGAGATCAGCTTCGAGACCGGCAAGCTCGCGAAGCAGGCGGACGGCGCCGTCGTCGTCCGGTCGGGCGACACGATGGTGCTCGCCACCGCCCAGGGCCGCACGGACGCACGCGAGGGCGCCGACTTCTTCCCGCTCACGGTCGACGTCGAGGAGCGGATGTATGCCGCCGGCAAGATCCCGGGCGGCTTCTTCAAGCGCGAAGGGCGCCCCACGGAGCGGGCGATCCTGACCGCGCGCATGATCGACCGCCCGATCCGGCCGCTCTGGCCGAAGGGCTATCGCAACGAGGTGCAGTGCATCGCGACCGTGCTCTCCGCCGACATGGTCACCGGCCACGACCTGCTGTGCATCAACGGCGTGTCGGCGGCCCTGATGATCTCGCCGATGCCGTTCCTCGGCCCGGTCGGCGCGGTGCGGATCGGCCGCAGCGAGAGCGGCGAGCTGACCGTCAACCCGACGCTGCAGGAGACGCAGGAGTCGTCCCTCGACCTGCTCGTCGTCGGCACGAAGGACGCGCTGACGATGGTCGAGTGCGGCGCCGACGAGGTGCCGGAGGACGTGCTGCTGCAGGCGTTCGAGCTCGCGCACGAGAACATTCGCCGCCTCTGCGAGGCACAGGAGGATCTGGCGCGGCAGGCGGGCAAGCCGAAGTGGTTCGACCTCGACCTCGGCGCCGAGATCGAGCGCGATCACGGCCACACGGTGTGGGAGGCGATCCAGCAGCACGGCCTGAAGGACGCCGCGCCGATCATCGAGGAGCTGATGGCCAAGCTGGCACCGCCGCTCTCGATGGACTCGACCGACGAGGACATCACGCGGCAGATGCAGGTGCGGAACGCGCTGACGACGCTCCTCGAGAAGCAGCGGGTCGTCGCCGTCGAGGGGCCGGTCCGCGAGCAGTTCGAGAACGACCTGCGCGGCCTCACCGATGCCGAGCAGGACTCGAAGCAGCTGAAGTCCGCGAAGCGGCACCTCCTGTTCGAGCACATCGCGGAGGCGGTCGAGGTGCCGTTCCCGACGGGTGCCGCGAACGTCGAGATCGGCATCGCGCCGGTCAAGGACCCGATGACGAAGTCGTACGTCAAGAAGGCGTGCGAGGCGATCTACAAGGACATGGTCCGCAAGAAGATCGCGGTCGACAAGCGGCGCCCCGACGGGCGCGGCACCGAGGAGATCCGGCCGATCGAGGTCGAGGTCGGCGTCAACCCGCGTGCGCACGGCTCCGGCCTGTTCACGCGCGGCCAGACGCAGATCCTGACGACGCTGACGCTCGGCACCGCGAAGGAGGGACAGCGCATCGACGACCTCTCCCTCGAGGAGGAGCGCCGGTACATGCACCACTACAACTTCCCGCCCTACTCGGTCGGGGAGACCGGCTTCATGCGCGGGCCCAAGCGCCGCGACATCGGCCACGGCGCGCTCGCACAGCGCGCGCTCGAGCCGGTCGTTCCGGCGGCCGACGAGTTCCCGTACACGATTCGCCTCGTGTCCGAGACGCTCGAGTCGAACGGCTCGTCGTCGATGGGCTCGGTCTGCGGGTCGACGCTGTCGCTGATGGACGCCGGTGTGCCGATCAAGGCGCCGGTGAGCGGCATCGCGATGGGCCTCGTCAAGGAGGGCGACGACTACGTGATCCTGACCGACATCCAGGGTGCGGAGGACCACCTCGGCGACATGGACTTCAAGGTCGCCGGGTCGCGGAACGGCATCACCGCGCTCCAGATGGACATCAAGATCACCGGCGTCACGCAGCAGATCATGAGCGACGCGCTCGAGCAGGCGAAGCGGGCGCGCGAGTTCATCCTCGACCGCATGCTCGAGGTGATCCCGGAGTCGCGCAGCGAGCTGTCGGACAACGCACCGCGGATCACGTCGGTCAAGATCGACCAGGAGAAGATCGGCATGGTCATCGGCAAGGGCGGCGAGACGATCCGCGGCCTCGAGTCCGACTACGAGGTGCAGATCGACATCGAGGAGGACGGCACGATCCTCATCTACGCGACCGACGGCACGAAGGCCGATGCCGCGATCGCCGCGATCAAGGCGCTGACGAAGGAGCCCGAGGTGGGCGACACCTAC
>DASXWV010000077.1:0-5641 GCA_036503495.1 Gaiellaceae bacterium | reverse complement strand
GGTCGTGCTGCACCTGTTCCATGCGGAGCTCGCGCCGGAGGAAGCCGAGGTCTTGCAGCAGCAGTCGGCGCAGACGACGAACGGCCACCTCCAGTACCAGCACGAGACCACCGCCGGTGCAGCCGCGATCGCCGCCGCCGGCTCCGGCGAAGCCGTCATGCAGGGGCTGCCGTCGTCCGCCGGCGTCCAGACGGTCTACGCGAGCGATCACGAGAAGATCGGCCGCAACGACCCCTGCTGGTGCGGCTCTGGGAAAAAGTTCAAGAAGTGTCACGGGGCGTGACACTTCTTGAACTTCGCTGAGGAGCTGCGCGCACCGGAGAGCGCGGTCTCCGGTGCGCTCCGCCGGTAAGGGCTCGTTGTGCGGGCGTCCGTGGCCTGCGGCCATGAACGCCCTCATTGGCGCTCGCTAGGGCCTTCGGCCCTAGCTCGCTTGAGGTCAAGATCCTCGTGTGGACCTCGCGGCTCGGTTTGGCCGTATCTCTCCAATTGGAGGTCTCGGCACCGATGAGCGAGCGCTGGTCCGGGCCGCGCAGGCCGGCTCGGCCGACGCGATGGAGCGGCTGTACCGCGCCCACTGGCCGCGCGCCTACCGCGCCGCGTACCTCGTCGTCCACGACGACGCCGGCGCCGAGGACATCGCGCAGGAAGCCTTCCTCGCCGCCATCCGAGCGCTCGACCGCTTCGACCGCCGCCGCCCCTTCGGCCCGTGGCTGCACCGGATCGTCGTCAACCGCGCGATCGACTGGACGCGCGCGCGCACGCTCCGCGGCGAGGTCGAGGCCGACGACACGCTCGGCGCGGATCCCGCACCGCCCGCCGAGCTGCCGCAGCTCGTCCGCGCGCTCGCCGCGTTGCCGCCGGAGCAGCGCGCCGTGATCGTCCTCCGCCATCTGCTCGAGTACACGCCCGGCGAGATCGCCGACCTGCTCGACCTCCCGCGCGGCACCGTCAACTCACGCCTGCGCCGCGGGCTCGACGCACTGAAAGCGAATGGACAGCTTCCGCGCACCTGAGGAAACGCGCGCGCAGGCGCGCACCTGGGACGTCGTCGCCGCTGCGTTCGCCGAACGCGAGCCGGTCCGCCGCCGCAGCCGGCGCGCGCCGCTGCGGCCGCTGCTCGCGCTCGCCGTCGTCGCGGCCCTCGCCGCTGTCGCGTTCACGTCGCCCGGCCAGGCGGTCGTCACCTCGGTGCGCAAGGCGATCGGGATCGAGCACGCCCAGCGCGCCCTCTATTCGCTGCCCGCGCCCGGCCGCGTGCTCGCCGGGGGCTGGATCGTCGCCGCCGACGGGTCGACGCGGCACCTCGGCGACTACGACGACACGTCGTGGTCGCCGTTCGGCCGCTTCGTCGTCGCGACCCGCGGCGACGACCTGTACGCGCTCCAGCCCGACGGGACGATCAGATGGAAGCTCGGACGGCCGGTCGTGCGAGACGCAAGCTGGACGGGCACGCGGACGGACACGCGGATCGCCTACCTCAGCGGCCAGCGCCTTCGCGTCGTCGCGGGCGACGGCACCGGCGATCGCGAGGTCGGCCCTGTGATGTCCGCGGACGTGGCGCCGGTCTGGCGCCCGGGCGCGGCGCCGTTCGTCCTCACCTACGCCGACATCCACGGTCGCGTCTGGGCGCTCGAGCCCGACACACGCCGGCTCCTGTTCCGCGTCGCCGCGCCGAGGGCGACGAAGCTCGCGTGGTCGCACGACGGCGCGCGTCTGGTCGTGCTGACGCGAACCGGCGTCCGCGTCTTCGACGCGCGCGGGAAGCTCGTCCGGCACGAGCGCGGCCGGTTCGTCGATGCCGCGTTCGTCGGCGACGACGTCGCGGTCCTCTCCCGGCACGCGGTGACGCTCGGCGGCCGGACGCTCTTCCGCACGAGCGGCAGCCTCGCCCAGGTCGTCGCGTCGCCCGACCGCCGCTGGCTCCTCGTCACCTGGCCGGAGGCGCGGCAGTGGCTCTTCGTGCCGACCGCCGGCACGGGCCACCTCAAGGCGGTCGGCAACGTCGACCTGCCGCCGGTGGCCGGCTGGACCTCCTGAGCCGCCCCGTCCGTATACGGGCCATGACCCGTTTCCTGCTCGTCCTCGCCGCCGCGCTCGTCGCGGCCCCCGCCGCGCTCGCCGACGGGATCGCGCCCTTCGCGACCCAGGGCGGCCCCGGCGTCCTCGCCCCTGACGGCTCGGCGCGCTTCGTCGCGTTCGCCAGCGGAACGGGCACGAGGATCGTCCGCTCCGACGGGGAGGGCGGCGTGACGCGCGCGGTCGTCGTCGAGGGCGCGTGGGGAATCCCCGTCAGCACGCCGACGAACGGCGGCGAGGGCGTCTCGCACGACGGCAACACGCTCGTGCTCGGCGACGTCGTCCACACGTGGCCGCATGCACGCAGCTCCTTCCTCTTCCTCGACCCGGGCACGCTCCGCGTCCGCAACCGGATCACGCTGCACGGCGACTTCGCGTTCGACGCGCTCTCGCCGAACGCGGGCCGGCTCTACCTGATCCAGCACGTCAGCTCGAACGACACGACGCGCTACGTCGTGCGCGCGGTCGACACGACGACGATGCGCCTGCTGCCGCACCGCATCGCAGACCGCACCCAGCGCGGCTGGGTGATGGAGGGCTACCCGCTCAACCGCGTCGCGTCGAGTGACGGACGCTGGGTCTACACGCTGTACGGCAACACGAAGAACGTGCCGTTCATCCACGCGCTCGACACCGTCCGCGGCGTCGCGCATTGCATCGGTCTGCCGTTGCGCGGCGGCGACCAGACGAACCTCCTGCTGCAGCTGCGCAACGGCGGCCGGACGCTCGCCGTCCACTGGCTCAGCGGACGGCCGTGGTACACGGTCGACACGACGACGTGGCGCCTCGCGCGCGATCGCAGCGGCGGCGGGCTCCCCTGGTGGGCCTGGACGGCAATCGCGGCGGCCGCAGCTACGATCCTCGCCGGTTATGGCCGACGAACGCGAGCTCTCGCTGTCCGAACAGCTGGAAGGGATCGGAGCCCAGCTCGACTGGGTTCGTGGTTACCTTTGACCCGGCCGCGCTGAAGGCCCGCGTCGACGAGCTCGAGCAGGAGCTCGCGCAGCCCGATTTCTGGAACGACCCGCAGCGCGCGGCGAAGCTGAGCGCCGAGCACCAGCGTGCGCAGCGGAAGCTGCAGCGCTACGACGAGCTGCTCTCCAACGTCGAGTTCCTGCAGGAGGGGATCGGCCAGTTCTCGGACGAGGAGCTGCAGCCGACACTGCGCGACGTCCAGGCCGAGCTCGGCCGGCTGCAGGAGGACGCGCTCTTCGCCGGCGAGTACGACGGCGGCGACGCCGTCGTGACGATCCAGGCCGACGCCGGCGGCACCGACGCGCAGGACTGGGCCGAGATCCTGCTGCGCATGTATCTGCGCTGGGCCGACGACCGCAAGTTCAAGACCGAGGTCCTCGAGACGAGCCCTGGCGAGGAATACGGGATCAAGTCGGCGACCTTCACGATCAAGGGCGAGAACGCGTACGGGATCCTCAAGGCGGAGCGAGGCAAGCACCGCCTCGTGCGCCTGAGCCCGTTCGACCAGGCGCACCGACGGCACACGAGCTTCGCGCAGGTGATCGTCGCGCCGCTGCTCGAGGAGGCGGGCGACATCGAGCTCGACGAGGACGAGATCCGCGTCGACACGTTCCGCTCGTCCGGGGCCGGCGGCCAGCACGTGAACAAGACCGATAGTGCGGTTCGGCTCACGCACCTGCCGTCGGGGATCGTCGTCTCGGTGCAGAACGAGCGCAGCCAGACCGCGAACAAGGACACGGCGATGAAGATCCTGCGCAGCCGCCTCGCCGAGAAAGCCGTCGAAGAACGCGAAGCGGAGCTCGCGAAGGAGCGCGGCGGCGTCTCGATGGGCTTCGGCGGCAACGCGATCCGCAGCTACGTGCTCCACCCGTACCAGCTCGTCAAGGACCACCGCACGGAGCACGAGGTCGGCAACGCGCAGGGCGTGCTCGACGGTAACCTCGACGAGTTCATCCGTGCATATCTCCTGCAAGCGGCAGGAAACGGCGGCTAGTGCGCCGAAGGGTCGGCTAGAGTGGGGGCTTCGCCCGTCCTCCGTCGCACCTCATCCAGGACGTGACCGACCTCCAGATAGAGCCAGCTGCCGCCTCGACCGAGGATCGTCTCCGCGTCACGGAGGCGACCGCGAGCGCGGCGTCGATGATCGTGTTCGACACGGTCTCGAAGGTCTACGAGCCCGACGTCGTCGCGCTCCGGGCCGTCACGTTCGTGATCGAGAAGGGCGAGTTCGTGTTCATCGTCGGCGCGTCCGGCTCCGGCAAGTCGACGCTGATCAAGCTCCTGCTCAAGGAGATCGAGCCGACCGAGGGGCGGATCATCGTCGGCGGCCGCGACCTGACGCGGCTCAAGGGCTCGAAGGTTCCGGCGCTGCGCCGCAACGTCGGCTGCGTGTTCCAGGACTTCAAGCTGCTGCCGTCACGCACCGCGGCCGAGAACGTGGCGTACGCGCTGAAGGTACAGGGCGAGAGCCGGTCGTCGATCCGGCGCAAGGTTCCCGAGGTGATGAACATGGTCGGGCTCGCGCACAAGATGAACAGCTATCCCGACGAGCTGTCGGGCGGCGAGCAGCAGCGCGTCTCGATCGCACGCGCCGTCGTCAACCACCCGCCGCTGCTCGTCTGCGACGAGCCGACCGGGAACCTCGACCCCGACACCTCCGTCGGGATCATGCAGCTCCTCTACCGCATCAACCGCGCCGGCACGACGATCCTGATGGTCACGCACGACCGCGAGATGGTGGACAAGATGCGCAAGCGCGTGATCGCACTCGAGCTCGGCCGGCTCGCACGCGACGAGCGGCGCGGAGGCTACGCGTCGGAATGAGCAGAGTCAGGTTGTTGTTCTCCGAGGCGTGGTCCTCGATCAGCGCGAACCTCTCGACGACGTTCGCCGCGACGATGACCGTGTTGATCGGGATGTTCATCCTCGGCCTCTTCATCGCGCTCGGCACGTGGGTGCTCTCGTGGAGCGACCACATCAAGAAGGAGCTGAAGGTGCAGGTGTACTTCGCGACCGGCACGACCGACGCGCAGGAGGCCGCCGTGGGACAGAAGCTGCGTCTCCTGCCGCACGTGGAGCCGGGGCGGCAGGGCGTCGTGTACGTGTCGAAGGAGCAGGCGTTCCGCCAGCAGGCGAAGAAGTTTCCGGAGCTGTACAAGGACGTCCCGAGCAACCCGCTGCCGGACGCGTGGGTGGTCACGCCGGTGAAGGGCGAGTACACGCCCGAGTTGGGCCGGCGGATCCAGCAGGCGGGCTATCCGGGAGTCGACGACGTGCGCTGGGGCTCGACGACCGCGAAACGGGTCCTGACGATCGCGGAGGTGATCTGGATCGCCTTCCTGATCGCGGTCGTGCTGCTCGTGATCGCCTCCACGCTCCTGATCGCGAACACGATCCGCTTATCGATCTTCGCGCGACGACGCGAGATCGAGGTGATGAAGCTCGTCGGCGCGACGAACTGGTTCATCCGCGGCCCGTTCATGCTCGAGGGGCTCCTCTGCGGGTTGATCGGCTCGCTCGTGGCCGTCGTCCTGCTCGTCCTGGGCAAGGAGATCGCGCTGCCCTCGCTCCTGCCGCACATCGGCGG
>DASXWV010000076.1:0-8079 GCA_036503495.1 Gaiellaceae bacterium | reverse complement strand
CACTTCCGGACGCGGCTGACCCACACGCTCGAGACCGCCGGCATCGCACGCAGCGTCGCGCGTGCGCTGCGCCTGAACGAGGATCTGACCGAGGCGGTCGGGCTCGGCCACGACCTCGGCCATCCGCCCTTCGGGCATGCGGGCGAGCATGCGCTCGACGAGCTCCTGCGCGAGCGCGGCGGCGGCGGTTTTCGCCACAACGAGCACTCGCTCCGCGTTGTCGAGCAGCTCGAGCGCGACGGGCGCGGTCTGAACCTGACCTGGGAAGTGCGCGACGGCATCCTCAAGCACACTGGGGCCGTCGAGCCGGACACGCTCGAGGGCAAGATCGTTCGCATCGTCGACCGCGTCGCGTACATCAACCACGACATCGACGACGCGCTGCGCGCCGGCATCCTCCGCCAGGACGATCTGCCGGCCGACGAGATCGCAACCCTCGGCGCCACCGGCTCCCGCCGCATCGACACGCTCGTGCACGACCTCGTCGAGACGTCGGCGGCGTCGGGCGACATCGCGCAGAGCGACGAGATCGGGGAGGCGATGCTCGCGCTGCGCTCGTTCATGTTCGAGCGGGTCTACCACCAGCAGGATCACGCGCACATCGCCGCGACCGTGCGGCGGATCTTCGACGATCTCGTCGACCGCCGCGGGCTCGGCGTCGAGGACGCAACCGACTATCTGGCGGGCATGACCGACCGGTTCGCGCTCGCGTACGAGGCGTGATGGCGCGCATCAAGGACAGCTCCGTCGAGGCGGTGAAGAGCGCGATGGAGATCCTGCCCGTGGTCGAGGACTACGTGCAGCTCCGCAAGGCAGGCGGCACGTACAAGGGTCTCTGTCCGTTCCACCAGGAGCGGACGCCGAGCTTCATCGTCACCCCTGCGCGTGGGACGTTCAAGTGCTTCGGCTGCAACGAAGGCGGCGACGCCATCTCGTTCGTGCAGCGGATCGAGAACGTCGACTTCGTCGGCGCGATCGAGACGCTCGCGAAGCGGTTCGGCATCGAGCTGGAGTACGAGGACAGCAACCCCGAGGCGGATCGCGAGCGGCGGCAGCGCGAGCGGCTCCTCCAGGTCCTCGAGCGCGCGACGGTGTTCTACGAGCGCCTGCTCTGGGACAGCGAGCACGGCGCGTTCGCGCGCGAGTACCTCGCGTCGCGGGGGCTGGGGGAGGAGATCGCGCGTACGTTCCGCCTCGGTTACGCCCCCGGTGGCCCGACGCTGACGCGGCTCGCGACGCAGCAGGGCTTCACGCGCGACGAGCTGCTCGCCGCGGGGCTCGCGAACCGCCGCGGCAACGACTACTTCAACCGCCGCCTGCTGTTCCCGCTCGCCGACGCACGCGGGCGCGTGCGCGGCTTCCAGGCGCGGAAGCTGCACGACGACGACCAGCTGCAGGCGAAGTACGTCAACTCCCCCGAGAGCGCGCTCTTCAAGAAGGGCGACCTGTTGTACGGCCTCGACGGCGCGCGGCAGGCGATCGCAAAGCAGGACCGGGCCGCGATCGTCGAGGGCAACACCGACGTGATCGCCCTCCGCCAGGCGGGCTTCGAGCCGGTCGTCGCGTCGATGGGCACGGCGCTGACCGAGGCGCAGCTGCGCGAGCTGAACCGCCTGACGAAGCGCCTCTTCCTCTGCTTCGATGCCGACGCCGCGGGGCAGGACGCGACGCTGCGCGGGATGGAGCTCGCCGTCAAGCAGGGCTTCGACGTGAAGATCGTCACGCTCCCGAAGGGGACAGACCCGGCCGACGACCCCGGCACGTTCGAGGCGCAGCTGCTCGCGCCGGTCGGCTACCTCGTGCACCGCGTGCGGCTCCTGTTCGACAAGGCGGTGGACCGCAACGCCGCCTACCTCGCGATCAGGGAATTTCTCAGCGCGCGTCCCGACTCTCCCGAGCACCAGGAGGCGCGGAAGCTGGCGACAGACCTGCTCGACCTACCGCCCGAGACGCAGGCGGCGCTCGCGCCGGCCCGTATGCGGGGGCGCGCGGTCGAGCTGACGCCGCGTCTGCTCGAGGCCGGACAGCGGCTGGAGCGGAGCGCGCTCGCCGGGGTGACCGCGCACCCGCAGCTGCTCAAGGCGCTCGATCAGCTGGCGCCCGAGCACTTCGACACCGAGCTCCACCGCCGGGCCCGCGCGAACATCCTCGGCGCGCCCACGGAGGACACGGCTGTCGTCGCGCTCGTCGACGAGCTGCACGCCCTCGCCGCGCTCGAGGAGATCGACGAGCTGACCGCCGAGCAGCTGCTGCTCCGGCTGCGCGAGCGCCGGTTGCAGCGGCAGCTGCAAGCGGCGAAGCCGGATCACTTCAAGGAGCTCCAGCAGCGGCTCGCCGAGGTGCGGACGGCGATCCGCGAGTTCGCATGAAGATCCGGGCGGCCGTGCTCGAGGAGTTCGGTGCACCGCTGCAGGTGCAGGAGCTCGACCTGGCGGAGCCACGGGCGGGGGAGGTCCTGGTGCGCCTCGTCGCGTGCGGCGTGTGCCACACCGACCTCTACACCGCGTCGGGCGCAGACCCCTCGGGCTATGCGCCGACGGTGCTCGGGCACGAGGGAGCAGGTGTCGTCGAGCGCGTCGGCGACGGCGTCGCCTCGGTGGCGCCGGGCGACCACGTCGTGACGCTCTTCTCGCCGCAGTGCCGCGAGTGCGTCCATTGCCGCGATCCGCGCACGAACCTCTGCCTTGCGATCCGTGAGCAGCAGAACCTCGGCTTTCTCCCGGACGGGACGACGCGCCTGTCGCGCGGCGGCGAACCGGTCCGGCATTTCATGGGGACGTCGACGTTCGCCGAGTACACGGTCATGCCTGAGATCGCGCTCGCGCGCGTCAGCAAGGAGGCGCCGCTCGACCGCGCGTGCCTGTTCGCGTGCGGTCTCTCGACGGGGCTCGGCGCCGCGATCAACAGCGCGAAGGTCGAGGCCGGCTCCACGTGCGTCGTCTTCGGGGCCGGCATGGTCGGCCTCGGCGCGGTCGCCGGCTGCCGGCTGCAGGGCGCCGAGCGCATCGTCTGCGTCGACCTCTCGACGGCGCGGCTCGAGCTCGCGCGCGGCCAGGGCGCAACCGACACGCTGCCCGGCGGGCCCGACGTGGTCACGCAGATCGTCGAGCTGACCGGCGGGTTCGGCGCCGACTACACGTTCGAAGCGACGGGCAACGTCGCGGTGATGCGCCAGGCGGTCGAGTCGGCGCGGATGGGCTGGGGGCTCGCGACGATGTGCGGCGTCGCCGGCAAGGGCGAGACGCTCGACGTCGTGCCGCGCTTCCTGATCACGGGCCGCCGGGTCGCGGGCTCGTCGTTCGGCGGCGTCAAGGGACGCGACGGCGTCCCGCAGCTCGTCGACCGCTGGCTCTCGGGCGAGATAGACGTCGAGCCGTTCGTCTCCCACACGCTCTCGCTCGACGACGTCAACCAGGGGTTCGAGCTGATGGAGCGGCAGGCCGGGATTCGCAGCGTCATCGAATTCGCCTGAGGGGGGCTACACTTCGGCCCGCTGAGCGATCCCCGGTAGCTCAATTGGCAGAGCATCCGGCTGTTAACCGGAGGGTTGTTGGTTCGAGTCCAACCCGGGGAGCTGTATCGCGCCTGATCAGGCGATCCCCGCCCCGTGCGCGAAGCCGATCGCGGCCGCGGCGCCGACGGCGGCGAAGCCGGCGATCACCACCTCGCGCGCCCGCGGCCTGCCCTCGAGCAGCGACGCCAGCACGAGGAAGAGCGGGAAGTCGGCGAGCAGGAAGCGCGGCAGGCTGACGAGCGGCTCCCACGACGTCGGCGCGGCGCAGACGAGCAGCAACGTCGTCCAGGAGTAGAGCGCCAGCGCCGGCCCGACGCGCCGCCACGCGAGCCACGACAGCCACACCGCCGCGACGAGGAACACGAGGTCGAAGAGCGTCTTGGCTGCGAGCGTCACGTAGTCCGGATACGGGCCGCGGCTCGGGAGGTGGAGGAGCAGGTTCGCGAACGCGATCTCGAACTTGTGCGCAGCCTGGATGTACGCGTGCAGCGACGGCGCGTCGCGCTGCCAGTACCGCTCCTCGGCGTGCGAGAACGCGAACGCGTCGCCGTAGTGCTCGTGCAGGTAGAGCAGCCAGAGGCCGAGCGCGACGGGAACGAGCAGCAGCGGCAGCAGGTCACGTCGCCGCGGCCACAGCAGGACGACGAGCGTCGGGAGGAGTGCGAGCCCGAGCAGCCGCGTGTCGACGGCGACCGCAGCCGCGACACCGGCGGCGAGCGAGCGCCCGCGCTCGGCGGCGTCCACCGCGGCGAGCACGAACAGGAGGAAGAGCGCATCCGAGTAGACGGCCGTGAACACGAACGCGAGCGGATAGAAGGCGAGCAGCACCACCGCCGTGCGGGCGCCGCCGGAACCGAGGTGCCGGCGCGCGATCCGCTCGAGCAGCACCGCCGACCCGGCGGCTGCCGCGAGCGAGACGAGCATGCCCGCCGCGACCTCGTTCCTGACGGTCCAGCCGACCGCCCGCACGAGCATCGGATAGACGGGGAAGAAAGCGGCCGCCTGCTTCGTCGAGTAACCGTGCTCGGCGATCCGTGTGAACCAGCGGCTGTCCCAGCGGTCGAACGTCCGCAGCAGCAGGTGGCCGCCGGGGCCCGAGCGCACCGGCGCCCACAAGAGCGTGTACGCGGTCCCGAGGAGGTACGCGAGCCGGACCGCGGTTAGGAAACGCGCGCTCCCGGCAATGCGACGGCCATGCAGGACGAACGCCACTCCGACTTGATCATGACGACGGCCCTCGCGAAGACGCTCGCCGACGTCGTCGAGCGCCTCGACGCGGACATCTGCGAGGACTCGACGCTCCGCGTGCTCCGGTCGCTCGCCGACCGGGCCGAGGCCGAGCTCGAAGCGGCCGCCTGAGCCCGGGAATATCCGGGCTTCGGGCCCCGTTCTCACCTAGGTACAATTCGGATACCTTGTACCGAGAACGGAGAGTGAGACGACTTTGAGCGAACTGCTGCTCGTCCCGCTCGAGGACACCGTGGTGTTCCCGGGCATGAGCGTCACGCTGACGGTCGACGTCGGCGACGAAGACCGCGTGCTCCTCGTGCCGAAGCACGAGGGCGAATACTCGAACGTCGGCCTCGTGGCCGACGTGGAGGAGCGCGTCCGCCTGCGCGGCGGCGTTCGCGCCGTCACGCTGAACGGGCTGCATCGCGGCATCATCGGCGCCGCGCGGACCGACAGCGAGGGCCGGCTGCGCGTCGAGGTCGACGAGCGTCCGGACGACAACCCGCCGCCCGTGGCCACGCGCGAGCTCGAACGCGAGTACCGCGCCGTCGTCGAGGAGATCCTCGAGATCCGCGAGGCGGACGAGCGCATCTCCGCGTTCCTCCGCTCGATCACGGACGCCGGCACGCTCGCGGACACCTGCGCGTATGCGCCGGACATCAGCTTCGCGCAGCGTGTGCAGCTGCTGGAGAAGGTCGACATCGTCGAGCGCCTCCAGTTCGCGCTGCAGCTGCAGCAGGAGCGGCTCGCCGAGCAGCAGGTGCGGCGCCGCATCCGTGAGGACGTCGAGTCCGACGCGCAGAAGCAGCAGCGCGAATACGTCCTCCGCAAGCAGATGGAGTCGATCCGGAAAGAGCTCGGCGAGGACCAGGGGTCCGTCGTCGAGGAGTACCGCACGAAGATCGAGGAAGCCGGCATGCCCGACGCCGTCCGCGAGCAGGCTGAGCGCGAGTTGCGCCGGCTCGAGACGATGGGCGACGGCTCCGGCGAGGCGTCCATGATCCGCACGTATCTCGACTGGCTCGTGTCGGTGCCGTGGTCGAAGCGCTCCGACGAGCGGCTCGAGCCGCAGCACGCCCGCGAGGTGCTGGACGCCGACCACGCCGGGCTCGAGGACGTCAAGGACCGGATCGTCGAGTACCTGGCCGTGCGCAAGCTGCGGCAGGACCGCGGGATCCCGAACGACAAGCGCAGCGGCGCCATCCTGACGCTGATCGGCCCGCCCGGCACGGGCAAGACATCGATCGGCGAGTCGGTCGCGCGGGCGCTCAACCGCGAGTTCGTCCGGATGTCGCTCGGCGGCGTGCGCGACGAGGCGGAGATCCGCGGGCACCGGCGCACGTACATCGGCGCGCTGCCGGGCCGGCTGGTGCGCGCGCTTCGCGACGCGGGGACGATGAACCCCGTGATCCTCCTCGACGAGGTCGACAAGGTCGGCGCCGACTGGCGCGGCGACCCGTCGGCCGCGCTGCTTGAGGTGCTCGATCCCGCGCAGAACCACTCGTTCCGCGACCATTACCTCGACGTCGAGCTCGATCTCTCCGAGGTCTTCTTCATCGCGACGGGCAACGTCGCCGACACGATCCCGGGGCCGTTGCTCGACCGCATGGAGGTCATCCGCTTCGACGGCTACACGGTCGACGAGAAGACCGCGATCGCACGCGACTACCTCTGGCCGCGGCAGCGCGAGCGCAACGGCCTCCTCGAAGACGAGGTCGAGATCGCGGACGACGTGATTCAGCTCGTCGTCTCGGAGTACACGCGCGAGGCGGGCGTCCGCCAGCTCGAGCGCGAGCTCGGCAAGATCCTCCGCAAGACGGCGACGCAGGTCGCCGCCGAGAAGGTGGAGCCGCCGGTGACCGTCGACGCCCCGCTCGTGCGCGACGCCCTCGGCCGGCAGAAGTTCTTCCAGGAGGCCGCCGAGCGCACCGCCGTTCCGGGCGTCGCGACGGGCCTCGCCGTGACGGGCACGGGCGGCGACGTCCTGTTCGTCGAGGCGACCTCGATGGACGGCAACGGCGACCTCGTGCTCACCGGGCAGCTCGGCGACGTGATGAAGGAGTCCGCGCGCATCGCGCTCTCCTACGTCCGCTCGCACGCCGAGGAGCTCGGCATCGAGCACGACGCGTTCAAGGAGAAGATGTTCCACGTGCACGTGCCGGCCGGCGCGATCCCGAAGGACGGCCCGAGCGCCGGCATCACGATGTCGACCGCGTTCGCGTCGCTTCTCTCCGACCGTCCGGTAAAGCACACGGTCGGCATGACGGGCGAGGTGACGCTGCAGGGCCGCGTCCTGCCGATCGGCGGCCTCAAGCAGAAGGTGCTCGCCGCACACGCGGCAGGCCTCACGGACGTGATCATCCCGGAGCGCAACCGCGCCGATCTCGACGACGTCCCCGCGGACGTGCGCGAGGCGATGCGCTTCCACCCGGTGATGACGCTCGGCGAGGTGCTCGAGCTGGCGCTGGAGCCGAAGGCGAAGCCGCAGCTCCATGCGGTGTAGGCAGTGCAAGCCGGTGCCCGAGGAGATCGCGCGCGCAGCGGATCTCCTCGGGCGCCGCTGGATGCTCGCGATCCTCTGGGCGGCGGCCGAGGAGGGCGCCGTGCGGTGGAACGAGTTCAAGTCGGCGCTCGAAGGCATTCCGCCGCGGACGCTCGCGCAACGGCTCGCCGAGCTCGAGGAGGCGGGCGTGATCGAGCGGCGCGTCCTCGGCGACGCGCGGCCGCCGCGGGTCGAGTACCGCCTGACGACGGCCGGCCGCAGGCTCGGTGCGCTCGTCGACGCGATGCGCGCGTACGCTGCGCACGCGTGACGGACGACCTGCCGCCGCCCTTCGCGCTCGGGCTTCCCGGCACCGCGCTGCGAACGCAGCTCGTCCACGCGGTGCTGCGCGGCGAGAAGATCGCGACCGCGGGTCTCGCCGACGACGAGCCGCTGCCCTCGCCCGGCGACCGCTTCACCCTTCACGACTTCGACGACGAGCCGGTCGGCGTCGTCGAGGTCACCGACGCGCGCGTCGTCCCGGCGAACGAGATCGACCTGCAATTCGCGCGCGACGAGGGCGAGGGATTCGAGTCGGTCGGCGACTGGCGGCGGGCGCACGAGGAGTTCTTCGGACGGCCGCTCGACGGGACGCCGATCAGCGCCGTCCGGTTCCGTTTGACCGACCTCGTGATCGCCGCGCGCTACCGCGGCCCGGCGCGTTCCGGCAACGGCGGCTACACCTGCGGCCTCGTCGCCGGCCTGCTCGGCGGCAGCGACGTCGAGGTGACGCTGCGCGCGCCGCCGCCGCTCGACCGCCCGCTCCGGATCGTCGGCCCGCGCGTCTACAAGG